>WHST01000028.1 GCA_009379955.1 Streptosporangiales bacterium
CCTGCCCGAAACCGCCCCGCAGACCCCCGAGCCGGGGTCAAGGGGGCTCGGCAGAGAACCCGGCAGCCGTTCGGGAACCACCGCGAGCGTCCGAAGGCCGGGTCATCCCGGGAATGGCTCATTGATCAGCGCATCCCTAGCTGGTCTCGCGGGCGTCTCGCCTGGGTCGGTCTCCAAGCTCCTTGTCACTTTGGCCTCGGAGGGGGTCGTCGACCGCGACGAGAACGGCAGCGTTGTCGCCGTTCGCCGGCGAGCACTGCTGGGGCGTTGGGTGGTCGACTACTCCTTCGCGAAGGCCAACCCATCGGTCGGCTACTCCATCGCACCACGGGGTCTGGAGCGGACTCTCGTTCGTCTGGATGATCAGATGAACGTCGCCATCACGGGATCGGCCGCCGCGCGACGGCTGCTGCCGGAGTCGTCGACGTCCGTCGTTCCACTGCGGCTGTTGGCAATCTACGCCGCGCGTCCAGCGGAGTTGGCCGGCGAGCTTGGGCTGATCGACGCAGAGCCGGCGACCGCAAACGTCGTCATCGCACGACCGCAGGACCCCGACATACTCACTCCGCCTGACGAAGGCGATCTCGTGACGGCGCCGCTTCCGCTCGTGATCGCGGACCTGCTCACCCTGCCCGGCCGGTCCGACGCGGAGGCCGAGCAGCTCATGGACGCACTCGCGGCCGCCGACGAAGCGTGGAAGGGATGACCCATGGACGACCTTGCTCCTGAGTATGTCGCCGCGCGCAGGGTGCTGCTCGACGCGCTCGTCGCCCTCGACGGTCACGTCGACAACCTCGTGCTCGTCGGTGCTCAGGCTGTCTACCACCACACCGAATCGGCCGACCTGAACGTGCCGCTCATGACCACGGACGCGGACCTGGCCGTCAACACCCGCGAGTTTGCCAACGTACCGGAGATCGGCGGGGTGCTGCGGGCTGCCGGCTTCACTCCCGGCCCGAATCCCGGGCACTGGGTGTCGGTGAGCGACGTGGCCGTCGATCTGATGGTGGTGCCCCACCAGGCAGGCACGACCAATGCCTCAGCACGTGCAGCGCGGATCGCCCCTCACGAGAAGCTCACCGCCCGGATCGCTCGCGGCCTCGAACCTGCGTTGCTCGACAACGAGATCGTCACCATCGCCGCACTCGAGCCTGGTGACGCCAGGACGTGCGACATGCGGGTGGCTGGGCCAGCGGCATTGCTGACGGCGAAGGCCATCAAGATCGGAGAGCGGCTGGAACAAGCGGACCGGCAGCCCGACCGGCTCAAGGAGAAGGACGCCCTCGACGCATTCCGGCTGACGCCGCAGGGACGACTCGCCCAGCTTGCTGCCGCCGCCTCCCAGGACGACCAAACCGTCGCCCCAGCCTTCTCCGCTCTCGTCAACGAACTGCTCGCCGCGCTGTGAATCAGCCGAGGGGCGACAGCCGAAGGTGTGGGACGTGTTCTGCTCAGTCGTGATGCTGACGCTCGATTCGCGGATCTTCCGGGCGTCACCGCCCGAACAGTCCTGACCGAGCCGATCAAAGTGCCTCCGCGCACGATTCCCGCCGCTTTGCTGCGAGCGGCCGCAGACGCGGGGCAAGTCTCGATAATGCTCCCGCTAGGTCCACCCCAGCGAGTCTGTCTCCTCTCGGACGGCCGGACATGGATCACGGCGCCTCAGCTATGGCAGCTCCCGACCGGTGCTGGTTGACTCAGGGTTCGGCGGTACGACTCTGGTGGGAGAACAACGGTGGACGTCCTACGTCTGGTGGTGCTGGTCCTGGCGGTGCTGGCGACGGGCCTGCACGCCGGGCTCTACTACACCTTCGCGATCGCGGTCATGCCCGGCATCGGGCGGACCGGAGACCGGACGTTCGTCGAGGCGACGCAGCACGTGAACCGCGCGATCCTCAACGGCTGGTTCGCCCTCGCCTTCGCCGGCGCGCCGATCCTCTCGCTGGTCGCGGCGTTGCTGCACCTCGGCGCCGGCCAGCGCGGCGCGCTGCCGTGGGTGGCGGCGGGGTTCGCGCTGAACCTCGCCGTGTTCGTCATCACGATGGCGCTGAACGTCCCGCTCAACAACGCCCTCGACCGCGCCGGCGACCCGGAGCACATCGCCGACCACGGCGCCGTGCGCACGGCCTTCGAGCGGCCGTGGTCGCGGTTGAACGTCGTACGTGCCCTGGTGTGCCTCGCCGCGTTCGCCGCGCTCACCGTCGCCCTGGTCGACTGACAGCCGCTGGCGCACGCGGGCAGGCCGCGAACTCGTCAGGCGACCGAGGGGCCCATCCCCAGGGACTGGGGTGTACTGGCGTCCGGGGACGGTTGGTGCAGGCCCTCGTCCAGTGGGCCGAACTCGGTCATCAGGGCTCGGCTGCCTCCCCAAGGGGTCTGTTCCTCCGCGATCAACACGTTGGTGGTGAGCAGCAGCCCGGCCACGGATGCCCCGTTCTGCAGGGCCGACCTGGTCACCCGCAGCGGGTCGATGATGCCGACCTCGACCAGGTTGCCGAAACGTCCGTACAGTGCGTCGAAGCCCTCGTCGTCGCCGAGTCCCCGGGACTGTTCGACGATGTCGGCCGCTGGGTGCCCGGCGTTCGCCGCGATCAGGTAGGCGGGTTCGCTCAGCGCCTTGCCGACGATGTCGACGCCGCTCGCGAAGTCTCCCTCGACGGCGAGCTCGGCGAGCACCGGCTCGGCGTGCAGCAGCGACGCACCGCCGCCGGCGACGACTCCCTCGGCCATCGCCGCTCTCGTCGCCGAGAGCGCATCCTCCACCCGGTGTTGCAGCTCGTTCAGCTCGGCCGGGGTGGCGGCGCCGACCCGGATCACTGCGACTCTGCCTGTCAACGCGCCGATCCGTTCGGTGAGGACGTCCTCGTCCACGCCGAACTGGGCACGTTCGAGCTCAGCACGCAGCTGCGTGACGCGGAACTCGACGTCGGTGGCCTTCCCCGCACCGTCGATGATGGTGGTGGTGTTCTCGGTGACGCGCACCTGGCGGGCCCGACCGAGATGCTCCAGGGTCATCGTCTCCATGCTGAACCCGGACTGGCGGGACAGTACCGAGCCGCCGACGACCGCGGCGATGTCCTCGAGCTTGTGCAGCCGCCGGTCACCGAACCCGGGTGCGCGAACCGCCACGGCCTGGAACGTGCCGTTGGCGTGGTTGTGCACGAGCATGCTCAGCGCGGTGCCTTCCACCGTCTCGGCTATCAGCACCAACGGCCTCGGCGCGCGCATGATCTTGTCGAGCACTGGCATCAGCTGCTGGACCTGTGACACCTTCTCGCTGCACAGCAGGATGTACGGATCGTCGACCACGGCTTCCAACCGGCCGGGGTCCGTCACCAGGTACGGCGACAGGTACCCGTTGTCGAACTCGAAGCCCTCGACGAAGTCGACGGACATGCCGATTCGCTGGGACTCTTCGACCGTCACCACACCGCCTTCCCCGACCGTGTGCAGCGCCTTGCCCACCACCGAGCCGACCGCGTCGTCGTCGTTGGCGGAAATGGCGGCGACGCGCATCAGGTCGCGTTCGTCGGTGACCGGATGGGCGACCTTCTCCAGATGCTCGACCAGCCGGGCCACGGCGATGTCGATGCCACGCTTGATCAGCACCGGGTTGCCGCCCTGGCTGATCTTCTGCATCCCTTCCCTGATGATCGCCTGCGCGACGACCGTCGCCGTGGTCGTGCCGTCGCCCACCACGTCGTTGGTCTTGATCGCCGCTTCCTTGACCAGTTGCGCACCCATGTTCTCGAACTGGTCGGGCAGGTGGATCTCCTTCGCGATCGTCACGCCGTCGTTGGTGACGACGGGCGAACCGGTGATCTTCTCGATGATGACGTTGCGGCCCTTCGGGCCCAGCGTCGACTTCACCGTGTCCGCGAGCTTGTCGACACCCACGAGCAGGAGGTTGCGTGCCTCCGGGCCGAACCGCAGATCCTTCGCCATGACTGTGCTCCTCGCGCTCGGCGGGTTCAGGGAATGAGGATCGCGCGGCCACGGACCCGGCCGGCGTCCAGATCGGCCAACGCGTCCAGCGCGGCGTCCAACGGGTACGTCCTGGTGTGCAGGGTGACCTTGCCCGCCTGGGCCAGGACCATCAACTCGGCCAGGTCGTTGTACGTGCCGACCAGGTTGCCGATTACGTTGCGTTCGGTGGAGATGATGTCGATGGTCGGGATGTCGATGTTGCTGCCGTAACCGATGACGTAGTGCGAGCCGCCACGCCGTGTCATCGCGAACGCGTCCTGCTGCGCACCTTGCTCGGCGACGAAGTCGAGGACCACCTCGGCGCCGTTGCCTCCGGTCAGGTCGAGCACCGCGTCCACCTGCTTGCCGTCGGCGAGCACCGTGTGGTCGGCTCCGAGCGTGGCGGCCAGCTCGAGCGCGTCGGGGTTGCGGTCGACGGCGACGATCGTCGTCGCTGTCAACGCCGACAGCACCTGCAGGCCGACGTGGCCGAGGCCGCCGACACCGTTGACCACGCATATCGTGCCGGGGAACAGCGACGGCGCTGCCTTGCGCACGGCGTGGTAGGCGGTGATCCCCGCGTCTGCCAGAGCGGCGACGTCGGCCGGTTTCGTGCTCGGGTTCAACATGATGCAGGCACGGGCCGACGTCAACAGGTACTCGGCCATGCCGCCGTCGGTGTCGATGCCGGGGAACGAGCTGGCGACGCAGTGCATGTCGTCGCCGGCACGGCAGGCGTGGCACAGCCCGCACGTCGGCGTCGGATGCAGGATCACCGTGTCGCCGACGGCGACGTTGGTGACCGCGCTGCCCGTCTCGTGCACCCAGCCGGCGTTCTCGTGCCCGATCGTGTACGGCAGGCTCACCCCGGACTTGTCCGCCCACTGCTCCTCGATGATGTGCAGGTCGGTGCGGCAGACCCCGGCCCCGCCGACCTTCACCACGACGTCGAACGGGTCCCTGGCCTCGGGCTCAGGCACCTCTTCGACGACGGGTTGCCGGTGATACGCATGCAACCGGACAGCCTTCACGACGCCTCCTCCAGATTCGACGAGGGATACCGATGACGGAGCATGCCGACGCAGATTCCGGTGTTCGCGTCCTGGCCCACCGCGGTCAGCCTCGCCCGGGCCAGATAGTCGCGCATCGCCTCGGCGTCGACGGCGGCACCCGTCTCCGGATCGATCGCGAGCGGGGTGTCGTCACCGTGTGGCAGGCCCAGCTCACGCCTCCGCTCACGCAGCCGCTCCAGGTCCTGGCTCGCGGGCACGTCGCCGAGAGTCACGTCCACCAGTCGTCCCGGGTCGATGCCGGACGCGAGCACGGCCCGGCACACCCGGTCGGTGCCGGCCAGCACCGTCTTGCGCAGGAAGGTGGCCCGCAATCCGTCCAGCTCGGCGACGGCCTCGCCGTCGAACGTGCTGACGAAGCCCGCACGCGCGGCGACTCCTTGGTTGATCACGTCAGCGGCGAAATGGTCCTCCAACTGCACGTCGACGGCGTGGACGCCCTCGACGTCACGCACCGCCTCATACGCGTCGGCGACCATGAGGAACGCGAAGTTCGGCGCACAGAAGTACGTCGGCAGCCGCAGCCGAACCGTCGCCGTGCCGTCGGCAACGGTGCTCGACCGGACGAAGCCGAGGCTCGTGACCGGCTGACCCAGCTCGGGGTCGAGCACCGTGTCCAGCGCCGCCGTGATGGTGGCGAACCGACTCACGCCTGCTCCACGAGCGCCGCGTCATCGCGGGCGGCCGGCTCAGCGTCGACCTGACACTCCTTCGGCACGTCGATGCCGTAGAGCTTCGCCGCGTTCAGGCCGAGGATCTTCTTCTTCCCCGCGGTGCCGAGCCGCGGGTAGTCGGAGAACGTCTCGTCCGGATAGTCCCAGTCGACGAACATCTCCACCTGCCACTTCGGCTCCCAGATGGCGTAGTCACTGCCGAAGGTCATCTTGTCCTCGCCGACCCAGTACAGCAGCTCACCCATCACCTTCGCGAAGAAGCGAGGGCGGCCGAACATCTCGGCGCCCGTCGCCACCGACAGGCCCGCGTACACGTTCGGCTCCTGCGTCGCCAGGTAGCAGAAGTCCTCGATCCGCGGCAGTCCGACGTGCTCGATGATGAAGTTCAAGCCGGTGTACTTGGTCGCCGCGTAGTCGACGTCGGCCATGTCGAAGGCGTCCTTGTCCAACGGCCAGATCGTCGGACCCTTGTGCACGTGGATGTTCGTGACGCCGAGCTCTCCGCACTTCTCGAAGAACCGTTCTGCTGCGGGATCCTTCATCGACCAGCCGCGGGAGTCGCCGATCCACTCGGCGGTGTAGAGCTTCACACCCTTGCAGCCGTACTGGGCGACGTCCTGCTCGAGCTTGCGCAGACCAGCGTCTCCCTCACGCGGGTCGAAGCGACTGTTGAGGATGAACTTGTCCGGATACTTCTTCTTGAGTATCGCGTTGCGCTCGACGGTGTTGAAGCCGTCCTTGTACCAGTACCTCAGGTCGGTCGGCTGAAAGATCGCGATGTCCTCATGGCCGTCTTCGAAGATGTCCCGCATCAGATCGTCTTCGGAATACTTCCGGAACTTGTCCATCTTCCAGTGCGTCTCCGGCGGGCCGAGGCCCATGTACCCGTGGAAGCACTCGATCCAACCCTTGGCGTACTCCTCGCGACCCTCGACCCAGTTCTCCGGACTGGCGTCCCAGTAGTGAATGTGAGTGTCGACGATGAAGTACTTCTCACCGTTCTTCTCGTACACGTCTGCCTCCTAGGAGCGAGCGACGAGGTCGAAGTCGAGGAACTCGGCGGCGTCCTCGGGGTTCGCGAACATGATGGTGCGGTCGTCCTGGTGGATCATGCGCCCGTAGTGGGTGGACATGCTCTCCTCGAACTCGGCCGCGTTGAACCAACCGTCCTCCTCACCGGCCGCTTCGTCGATCTCGTCGTAGACGACGTCCATCCGACCCTTCGCGTCGACCCGGATCATCGAGGGCAGCGGAGTGATCGTGACGTTGTCCCTGTGTCCCATCACCTCGGCGACGATCGCGCCGACCTGGTTGTTCATCAGCGTGAAGCCGCACATGTTGGACGCCGTGTTGTTGCGCTCGAACGGGCTCTTCGCCGTTGTGTAGGTCGTCACTGGGCCAGCTCCTTCGGTGTCTGCAGATCCAGGTCGGACAAGATGCCGACGAAACGGCTCTTGGCACGGTCGAGGCCGTCCTCGAAACGCGGCGGCTTGGCGTCCGGCTGCGACCACAGTGGTTGCAGCGTCCTCGCCGCGGCGATGCATCGCGGCACCCACCCCGTCAGCCAACGCTGCATGATCTTCCGGTTGTGGTCGGCGAACTCCTTGTCGTCGCACAGCAGCCGGAACATCGCCTTGGTGTAGCGGAGGTCGCGTTCGGCGTAGTCGTACTCCTCCGCGCCGACCAGCGTCGGCGTGACGAAGTCCCCGTTCGCCGGCGCCGCCTGCTGGACCATGTTGCTGCGGAACAGCTCGCCGACGAGCGGCTCGAAGACGATGTTCCCGGCGAATACGGCCTCGCACCAGTCCCAGATCCCGGTCAGCTGCTCGGCCGTCTCACGCACGCCCTGCCAGGCGGGGTCACCGTTCCAGGTCTCGACGTGTGCCGCGCCGTCGAACGCCGAGATCTCCTCGCTGAGCGTCAGGTTGTACAACGCCAGGTCCTGGGCGGCGCGGATCCGGTGCATGCTGTTCACCGATATCGCGTTGTTGTGCATGTTGGTCGGCGCCCGGCGGTTGGCATTGGCGAACAAATAGAGCCCGAGGCCGTGGTCGACATGCATCCAGGCGCCCACGTGGTGCGAGACGAACTGCACCCAGTTCGGATTCCACTGCTCGAACGCCTTGGCCTGCCGCGCCGCGTCGACGTTCTGGTTGAGCTGGCGCACCACGTTGGAGTTGTAGCGGTACAGCGTCAGCTCCCACTCCTCGTTGGGATCGCGGAACTCGTGCCAGCCCAGGGCAGGCCATTCGTATCCCTGGCCGCCCGAGCCGGGTGACCGTACCGGTACCGGCCTGTCCGTTCCCCAGGCCCTGAGCTCCGTCCACTCCAGCGGGTAGCCGCCCTTGCCGTCGGCGAACCCGTACAGCCAGCCCTGGGCGAGGTAGTGCCTCGGGTCCGGCTGCACCTCGACGGTCACGTCCTCGTAGTGGCTCTGCTTGCGCTTCTGCGGCGTGAAGTAGTTGAACCGGCGGGCCTCCGAGTCCGGGAAGTCCTTCGCGCCCGCCTCGGCGTCGGTGAAGACAGGCTTCGGCACACTTCGCTGTTGTGTCGTTGTCATCTGCTTCTTCCTTCGGTGCTAGCTCTCGTCGGCATCACCGGTGGTGGTGAACTTGTCGTAGAAGATCCGTCTCTCCGCCACACCGAGCGTGGGCAGCAGAGCCAGAGCGGCCTCGACCATGGGCGGGGGCCCGCACACGTACGCGTCCACGGAGGTCAGGTCGCCCTGCATGCGCTCGACCACATCGGTGATCAACCCGACCTCGCCGTGCCAGTCGTCCTCGTCGTCCGGCTCCGAGAGAGCGGGGACGTACCGGAAGTCGGCGAGTCTCTCCGTCAGAGCGGTGAGCTCCTCCTCGAAGCACAGGTCTCGCCGGCGGCGGGCGCCGTAGTAGAACGTCGCCGGTCGGTCGATGCCGCGTTCCGCCATCGAGCGCAGCAGCGAGAGGATCGGTGCCATCCCGGCGCCGCCGCCGACGAAGACCAACCCGGCGTCAGGCGCATCCCGTAACGTGAACACACCGAACGGGCCCGTGATCTCCAAGTGGTCACCGACCGCGACCTCGGTGTCGAGAAACCTGGAGAACAGGCCGTCCGGGTAGATCCTGATGACGAACTCGAGGAGACCGGTGTCCGCACTGGACGTGTTCGCCATGGAGAAGGACCGGGTGGCGTCGTGACCGGGCACGGTGAAGTCCACGTACTGGCCGGGGAAGAACTTCAGTATCGACGGCTCGACGAGACGGACCACCAGGTTGCGCATGTCGTGGGTCACGTGGTCCAAGGCCTCGACCTCCACCTCGGCCTGCTGTATCGGTAGGCCGGACTTGATCATCTCCTCGTCGTAGTTGAGCAGCTCGATGGTCAGGTCCTCGTACGCGTGCGTCCTGCAGAGCAGGGTGTAGCCCTCGTCCTTCTCGAACTCGGGCAGCGCGAACGTCGAGTACTTGTCGAGGTCGAAGTCGTCACCGTCGAGGACGAACGACTTGCACGACCCGCACTGGCCCTCCTTACAGCCGTGCATGAGCATGATGCCCTGCTCCGCGGCGGCGCGCAGGATGGTCTGGTCCTCGTCGACCTCGATGTCGATCCCGACCGGTTCGAATGTCACCTTGTGCTTCTCGCCCATGGTCACGCTCCGGTCGGGATCGACAGTCGAGGTCAGGACTTCGGCCTGGCGGGGCGTCCGGCCGGACCCTGACGGTTGTAGTCGGTGACGAACGCGGCCCGCTCCGCGTCGGTCATCTGGTTGAGGAGGACGTTGGGGCTCTGCAGCGGCGGGCAGCGGCGCAGGTGGTCCAGCGTCCACATCTTCTTCGGGTCCAGGTCGAGGTGCGGCTGGGCGACCAGTGTCTTGCCGTCGTCGCGGACGAACCCCATGTCTGAAACGACGTCCGCCCAGTTCCAGCCGTGGTAGAGCGTCTCCCACTCACGGGAGCCGATCAGCTGGCCCATGTTCGGTGTCTGCCGGCCCTGGTAGACCGGACGGAACGCCTCGGCGTCGGTCCACCGGCATGCCTCGTGGCAGTAGGTCCGCCACTGACCGTTGACCTTGTCGACGACCATGTCCTCCCTGACCAGGCACGGCACCATGCAGGTCCAGCACCTGTGCGGGTAGACGTAGTCGACGTTCTCGAGCGCGATCGGGTTGTGCCCGTTGGGGTACGACAGGCGGTTGTAGTTCTCCCACCACTTGCCGTACCGGTCATACCAACCCGGGTACTTCGACTCGAACCACTCGAAGTCCTCGTCCGTCATCGGGTCGATGCGCCAGTAGTTGGCCAACCACCCGGTGGCGAAGAACTGCGCGACCTCGTGCACGTAGCCCTTGTGCCAGATCTGGTTCCACGACTCCTCGATGAGGTCGTGCGGGATGACGAGGCCGTACTTCTCCAGAGGGACGAGGTAGCTGCGGTAGTAGTCGTCGTAGATCCACCGCCGCCACATCTCCGCGTAGCTCTCCCGATCCTTGCGGCGGTCCTTGGTGCCGTACTCGATGAAGGTGCCGATGGCCGCGTCGACGACGCGGTGGTTGTTCCACCACGCGTAGCGCAGGTCTCGCTCGAGCAGTTGGTGGTTGCTCTCGTCGGACAATGCCATCAGCAGCGTGGCGTAGCCATTGCTGATGTGCCGGGACTCGTCGGACTGTACCGAGTGGAACACCGTCGGCAGCAGGTAGTCACCGTTGGCCGCGGCCTCCGCCGGCATGGCGACGAACAGCGTGTTGGTGAACGCGGTCTCCGCGACGATCGTCAGGTAGATGCTGGCCGCGGTGATCGCGTCGCCGGTGATGAACCCCTCCGCGAACTGGCGACCGATGGTGCCGCAGTAGTCGTTCTGGAAGTTGCGCAGGCTGCTGTTGAAGCCGGCGGGATCGATGTAGTTGTTCATGTACAGACGCTTCAGGTTCTGCTGAATCGTCGAGTGACGGACCTCGTCGATCATCTGGATCGCCTGGCCGTTGTGCAGCTCCGGATTCGGCACCGTGCGGAACAGCAGCGGCATCGCACGTGCGGCCGAGATCTCCGGCAGCGGGATGATGCTCAGGAACAGCTTCTGCCATTCCAGCCATCGTTCCTGCACCTGCCGGAACATGTTGCCGCGTATCGCGCCGTCCTCGGCGCCGTACACCCGGTGGTCCTTCTCCTCCTGCATGGGGAAGTACGACCGCAGTACCTGCTTGAGTGGGTCCTTCTTCTTCGCCTTCCGGAACGTGTAGTCCGTCCCGTAGTGCGACACCGGCTCGTGGTAAGCCGGCTCCCAGGACAGCTCCTGGATCTTCTGATGCGCTCTCGCCACGCTTTGGCGGCTCATGATGACTCCTAACCGGCCGGTTCCGGCGACCCGTTGCGGTGATTAGATCCCGGAACCGGCGGTGTTTCGGTCTCAATATGAGACAGGTAGGACGCGTTCACGGCTCGTCGAGCACGCTGGCGCGCAGGTCGGAGAGTTCGCGGTCACGTCTGGCACGCGCGGCCTGCGCGTCGGCCTCGATGGTCGGCTGGATACCAAGTGCACGCAGCAGTGCGGCGGCCGGTTCGCCGGGATCACCCGAGTCGCCGAGGGTCGGATGGCGCCCGTGCTTCACGAGATGGTGGAACACGGCGTTCACGACGGTCCAGGGGTTGTACGTCTCCTCGGACGAGTCTTCGGACACCATGGGAGGTCCTCCCCGGCTGGCAGGCAGGCGTTCTCATCTTACGCACCGATCAAACGTCCGCTGCCGGTCTCCGAGTGTCTCAATATGAGACACCGAGCTGCCCCGTCGCAGGTATACGCTCATGCGCAGGACACCGGTGTTCACATCCCGTGCTGTCCTCAGTGAGCATGGGGAGGCTCGATGGACGACACCTCGCTCGTCCGCCCCGACGAGGACATCGGCCTCGCTCGCACACGCGTCCGGTTCCTCACCTCGGAGAGCATCGAACCGGACACCGTGCGTGACACGATCCTGGCCTCGTGGCTACGGTCACGGGAATTCCACGTACCGGCCGACCGGATCGAGCTGCCGTACGTGCCGGACCACGATCCGGAGACCCCGCTGATGCGTGCGGGTGAACCGGTGCTGGCCAGACTCAGCGAGCAGCTCGACGGTCAGGCGATCAGCCTGATCCTCACCGATCCCACCGGTCTGGTGCTGAGCCGACAGACGGGAGACCCTGACCTCAACCGGCACCTGGAGACGGTGGAGCTGGCACCCGGGTTCAGCTACGGGGAACGTTTCGTCGGCACCAACGGTATCGGCACCGCCCTCGAGGAGGGTCGGCCGTCGCACGTGTTCGGGCACGAGCACTATGCGGAGAACCTGGAGAACCTCGCCTGCGCGGGGGCACCGATCCGGCACCCGATCACCGGCAAGACCGTCGGCGCGGTCGACCTCACCTGCTGGCGCAGGGACGCCGGTCAGCTGCTCGTGCTGCTCGCCAAGTCGACAGCCGAGCAGATCAGACAGGCACTGCTCTCCTATACGCACAGCCAGGAGCTCCTCCTGTTCCAGGCATATCTGCGTGCCTGCCAGCGAAGCACCGGAGCCGTCATCGCGTTCAGGGACGACGTGGTGATGATGAACGACCGTGCCCGCAAGCTGCTCGACGCCGCCGACCAGGCGGTCGTGCTCGCCCACGCGGATCAGGCGTTGTCCGGCGGGAGCAGCACCACGATCAGCGTGTCTCTTCCCACGGGCGGCAAGGCGCGCCTGCACTGTCGTCGTGTGCACGGCGAGCGACGTGGCCGGACCCTCGGCGGCGTGGTGCACGTGGACCTGATCGACGCGGACGCCCTGGGCGGCGACATGATGGGCGGCTCCCTGCCGACGTTCCTCCCTGGCGTGATCGGGTCGACGCCGTTGTGGCTGCGTTGCTGTCGTGACGTGGACGCGGCATGTGGTCGGGGCGAGTGGCTGATACTCGCCGGCGAGCCTGGCACCGGCCGGTACACGTTGGCCCGTTGCGCGCAACAACGGCACCGGCCGACAGGGCGTCTGCACGCGGTGGACGCCACGTCCGACGACGATTGGCTCGCGCGTGTGCGGCGAGACCTCGTCGAGGATCCGGTGGACGCCCTCGTGATCCGGAACGCGGACCAGCTGTCCGACGACAGGCTGGCCACCCTGACCACGATCCTCGAACAGGTCGACACCGGTCGCCACGCGGGAGCGCCATGGATCGCCATGACGCTCTCCCCGGACTCCACGACCGACACCCGCCTGGTCCGCCTGCTCGCCCTCTTCCCCCGTACCGTCCACCTCCCGCCGCTGAGACAGCGCGCCGAGGACCTCCGCGAGCTCGTCCCGCTCCTGCTCAGCAAGCTCGGCCACGGGGACCGGCTGACGTACTCACCTGCCGCCATACACCTGCTGATGCGTGCCAGCTGGCCCGGCAACGTGGCGCAGCTCTACGACATGCTCAAGAACGTCGCGCGCCGCCGGCGCGCAGGCACGATCCGCCCCGCAGACCTGCCGCCCGAGTTCAGGGCACTGAACAGACGCCCACTCAACCGTCTGGAGTCCGCAGAACGCGACGCCGTCGTCCAGAGCCTCGACGACGCCGAAGGCAACAAGATGCGCGCCGCTACCCTGCTCGGCATCTCCAGAGCGACCCTGTACCGCAAGATCCACGAGTACGACATAGTCCTGTCCGGCCACTGACCCACGAACACTCTCGTCACCCGCCGTCCAGTCGTGGTGTTAACACCGTGAGTCGGGGGTTCACACATGCTGCAGCCGATGGGACCCCCCGAATCGCGATGTGCAGCGGTGCTTCACCTCACGAACGTGAGCGGGTCCGGGACGCCCCCCGCGGACCGAGGGTCAGGGCCGCTCGTCGAGGTACTGTTTCGCCAGGCGCTTCGGGGCGCGGCACAGCCAGGCCTCGACGACGAGCTCCTCGAGGTCGGGGACGTCGATGCGGTCGAGGCGGACGAGGATCGCGGCGTAGCCCTCGAAGTGTGGCGTGGTGAAGAAGACCTCGGGATCGTCGGTGAGCAGCGCCTCCTTGGCGCCGAGGTCGGGCACGGAGGCGCCGAGGATCGGTCCGTCGGGTGCGGCGTCGCCGAGGTCCTTGCGGTCCTTCTTGCTGAGCGGGCGCTCCCAGACGAACCCCTTGCCCCTGACCACCCACGCGGTGTTGCCGTACGAGGTCGTCTCCACGGTCTCGGGCAGCGCCAGTGCCAGCGCGCTCACGTCGTCCCAGGTCGCCACGCCACGACTGTAGAGCCCGCCACCGACGGCGACTAGAGTGCGCGGATGATCACCGAGTTCACCGTGGGAGAACCGGGCTCGGGACCGTACGGCGTCGTCGCCGGGCCCGACGGCGCGCTCTGGGTCACGCTGGTCCACGCCGGGCAGGTCGTGCGGCTCGGGGTCGACGGCAGTGTCACGGAGCATCCGCTCGACTCGCCGACCTGTGGGCCCGCGGTCATCGTCGCCGGACCCGACGGTGCCCTGTGGTTCACCCGGCTGCACGACCACCGGATCGGGCGGATCACCCCCGCCGGCGAGGCCACGAGCTATGCCCTGCCGACCGCCGACGCGGGGCCGTACGGGATCACCGCCGGGCCGGACGGCGCCCTGTGGTTCACCGAGATGTCGGCCGACGCCGTCGGCCGCCTCACGCCGGACGGCGAGGTCACCGAGTTCCCGCTGCCCACGAGCGGCGGCCTGCCGTCGATGATCACCACCGGACCCGACGGCGCCCTGTGGTTCACCCTCAACCAGGGCAACGCGATCGGGCGCATCACCGTGGGCGGCGAGTGCACGATGCATCCGCTGCCGACCGAGGGCACCGCGCCGGTGGGCATCGCGAGCGGCACCGACGCACTCTGGTACGTCGGCATCCTCGGCGGAGTCGTCGGGAGGATGGCGCTCGACGGATCGGTGCGTGAGTTCCCGCTGCCCGACCAGGAATCGCGGCCGCACGCGGTCGTCGCCGACCCGTCCGGCGGCGCCTGGTTCACCGAATGGGGCGGCAACAGGATCGGCCACCTCGACGCTGTCGGCGAGCTGCGCGAGTACGACCTGCCCACCCCGGCGTCCGAGCCGCACGGGCTGACGCTCGGCCCCGACGGCGCGGTGTGGGTGGCGCTGGAAGTGGGGAAGGCAGCCCGCCTCGCGATGGGCTAGTCCGCCGGCTCGGTATTGGTGCGTTACACACTAATTTGGCCGGAAGTGGTCGGGTTAATGGCCGGGTATTCCTGGTAGTATCGAACGTATGATCGAATGCCGGCGGTTGACGGTGGGTGACCTGCACGTGGTCGCCGCCGAGGCCCTGGCGCCCGGCCCACAGATGCAACGAGTCCTGGACACGATCGACGTCGCCGCGGTGACCCACGACTCGCGGTTGGCGATGGTCGAGCTGTACCAGCGGTGCGAGGCCGCACTCGCGGCGCGGCAGCAGCAGGTGCTTGGCGCGTTCGACTACGGCGACGACCCGGGTGGTGACCACGACACCCGCGGTGAGCTCGCGCCGCTGCTGCGGTTGTCGGAAGGCACGGTGCATTCCCGGCTCACCGTGGCCGACGCGTCGTCCGGGATGTTCACCGCGACGCTTGCCCTGTTGGCGGGTGGGCAGGTCACATACTGGCACCTGCGGGCCTTGGTCGACGAGACCCAGGCCCTCACCCCCGACCTCGCGTTGACGGTCGAGGAGCGGGTGCTGCCCAAGGCGCCGGAGCAGACGCTGAGTGAGTTCCGTGCGGCATTGCGCCGCGCGGTGGCCGCGGTCGATCCCGACGGTGCCGCCGACCGGGTCGCGTGGCGGGTCAAGGACCGTGCCGCCTGGGTGAAGCCACTGGCCGACGGGGTGTCCTCCTTGACCGCGGTGATGGCCGGCGATGTCGCTGCCGCGGCGTGGACCCGCGTCGACGACCTCGCGCGGAAGACCGTGCCGGACGACGACCGGACGCTGGATCAGCGGCGCGCGGACACCGTCGCCGACCTGCTCCTCGGCACCGTCCCCGGCGACCGGCAACCACCGGCCGCGCGGGTCGAGGTCACGATCTCCGCGGACACCCTGCGGGGCGGGAACGAGCCCGGGGAGCTGCACGGCCACGGCCCGATCCCCGCACCACTCGCCCGAGACATCGCAACCCGCGCCGGGTCGACGTGGCGGCGCCTGGTCATCGACTCGACGACCGGGTGGCTGCGGGCGTGCGGGGAGAAGACCTACCGCCCCGGCGACTGGACCAGCCTCCTGACCGACACCATCGAACCCGTCCCCGCCGCGGTCCCCACTCGGAAGCCGGGCGCGGCGCTGGACCGGTACGTGAGGGCCCGCGACGTCCGGTGCGTATTCCCCGGCTGCCGCAGACGCGCCAAGACCTGCGACCTGGACCACACGATCCGCTGGGAACACGGCGGCGCCACAGCAGCGAAGAACCTCCACCCGCTATGTCGCCGGCACCATCGGTGGAAAGACGACGACGACATCACATGGCGATTACGCTCTAACGATGACGGCACCAGCACCTGGACCAGCCCCACCGGCCGCAGCTATCTGCGACATCCCCACGATCACCGTTGACCGGAACCCTAGGCCGGCTGCTCGATCGCGGCCGGGCGCTGCTGCACGGCGCGGATCCGCGCCACGTCGAGCTTCCCCGAGCGGTCGAAGCGGTAGACGCCGTTCTCCTCCTGGAAGACGTCGGTGAGCTGGGTGTAGCAGTAGCCGAACATGAACGGGTCGTCGAGCAGCACGTCGACGAGCCCGGCGAAGCGCCGGTGGACCTCCTCCTCGCTCGCCGGACGTTCCCCGTAGCCCCAGGAGTCGTCACGCCGGTCGGGGTCGGGGTTCCACCAGATGCCGCCGAACTCGCTGCAGAAGTACGGCTGCCCGCGGTACGGCACCGACCACGGCACGCCGTCCGGGCTCTCGTTGACGTACGGGTTGCGGTCGGCGAGGCCCTTCATCTGCTCGCCGAAGACGACCGGGTCCTGCTCGTAGTCGTGCGAGTCGTAGACGTCGGCGTCGAGCACGCGGTGGGAGTGGCCGGACGTGTCGAGCACCGGCCGCGACGGGTCGGCGGCCTTGGTCGCGAGGTACATCCCGCGCGTCACGTCGTCGAGCACGGTGAGCCGGTCGTGCAGCGTCTGCCGGGTCTCGTTGAGCGGGCACCAGCCGACGATGCTCGGGTGGGAGTGGTCGCGCTCCAGCGCCTCCAGCCACTGCGTGACGTACGACGCCGTCGGCTGCTGGTTGTCGCCGGGCGGTCCCTGGACGTCCGCGCCCCAGTCGCCGAACTCGCCCCACACCAGATAGCCCATCCGGTCGGCGTGGTAGAGGAAGCGCTCCTCGAAGACCTTCTGGTGCAGTCGCGCGCCGTTGAACCCGGCCGCGAGCGCCAGCTCGATGTCGCGCCGGAGCGCGTCGTCGCTCGGCGCGGTCATCAGGCCTTCGGGGTAGTAGCCCTGGTCGAGGACGAGCCGTTGGAACACCCTCCTGCCGTTCAACGTGATGGCGTGCCCGTCGATCGCGACGCCGCGCAGCCCGGCGTAGCTCGCGGCCGAGTCGACGACGGTGCCGCCGGCGTCGAGCAGATCGACGCGCACGTCGTACAGGTGCGGGTCGTCAGGCGACCAGGTGCGGACGCGGTCGGCGGGGAGTGCCAGCCACACCTCGGGGGCGAGGTCGAGGTCGGCGCGCGACTCGGCCGTCACCACCGTGCCCGCGGCGTCGGACAGCGTGACGCGGACGCGCCGGCCGGCGCGGTTCGCGGACACCGGCACGGTGACCCGGAACGCCGACGCCGCGAGGTTCGGCGTGATACGCGGTCGTCCGAGTCGCGTCTCGGGCACCGGCTCGCACCACACCGTCTGCCAGATGCCTGTCGTGCGCCCGTACGTGGCGCGCGCACCGCGGTACGCCGTCGACTGCTTGCCCCGCGCCTGCGGGCCGTACCGCGAGTCGCGTGCACGGACGACGACGGTGTACGGCCGTCCGGGCTCGGCGCGGTCGGTCAGGTCACAGGAGAACGGCGTGAACCCACCGCGGTGACGAACGGCTTCGGCGCCGTCGACCCACACCGTGGTGTCGTGGTCGACGGCCTGGAAGTGCAGCAGCACGCGGCGTCCCGCCCACCCGTCGGGCACCGTCACCGAGCGGCGGTACCAGACGGCGGTGTGGAAGTCCGGGTCGCCGATGCCGGACAGCTCCGACTCGGGGCAGAACGGCACGACGATCTCGCCGGCGAGGTCGCGGTCGAGCAGCCCGCGCTCGAGACCGGAGTCGCCCCGGTCGATCTCGAACGCCCACGTCCCGTTGAGGCATAGCCACTCGTCGCGGACGAACTGCGGGCGCGGGTACTCGGGACGGGGCACGGACGTCGGTTCGGTCACTGTGGTGGTCCCTCGGTCTCGGGTGGGTGGGCGGTCAAGTTGGCACGGGTGGGTGGGCGGTCCAGTCGGCACGGGTGGGTGGGCGGTCCAGTCGGCACGGGTGGGTGGGCGGTCCAGTTGGCACGGGTGGGTGGGCGGTCCAGTGGGCACGGGTGCGTGTCGCGGGCGGGTGGGCGGTGCGTGTCGCGTCAGGACTTCACGGCTCCTGCGATGCCGTCGACGAAGTAGCGCTGCAGCGCCACGAACAGCACCACGACGGGCAGCATGGAGATGGTCGCAGCCGCGGCCATCCCGGACCAGTCGGTGGTGTTCTCGCCGACGAAGGCCAGCATCCCGACGCTCACCGTACGCAGGTCCGGACGCGAGAACGTGAACGCCAGCGGCAGGAAGAAGGCGTTCCACGTGCTGAGGAAGGTGAGCACCGTGACCGTCGCGGTCACCGGCTTGGCGAGCGGCAGCATGATGCGGAAGAACACGGTGCCGAAGCCGGCGCCGTCGACGAGTGCCGCCTCGGACAGCTCGCGGGGGATGCCGCGGAAGTAGCCGGCGTAGAGCAGGATCGCGGCGACGTTCGCCGCACCCGAGATCGCGACGACCATGCCGGCCAGGGAGTTCAGCAGGCCGAGACGTTGCGAGATGTCGACGACGGGGATGATCGTGTAGCCGGTCGGCACGAACAGCGTGGCGACGAGCACGCCGATGACGACCTTGCGGCCGAGGAAGTGGAACCGCGCGATGACGTAGCCGGCCATCGCGCAGCGGACGACGACGATGACCACCGTCAGCACGGTGACGATCACCGTGTTGAGCAGGTACCTGCCGAAGTTCGCCTCGCCCCAGGCGCGCGCGTAGTTGTCCCACGCCGGCGACGACGGCAGCAGGTCGAGCCCCTGCGTGAACACCTCGGCGGACGTCTTGAGCGACGCCGAGATCATCCACAGGAATGGGTAGACCCACAGCAGGCAGCCCACCGCGAGCAGGAGCGCCGCGATCCACCACGGCAACCGACGCAGCAGCCGTCCGGACGTCATCCGCGCCCACCTCCCCGGCGCGTGGCGCGGACGGCGAGCAGCTGCAGCGCGCCGACCAGGCAGACGAACAGGCCGAACAGGACCGCGGCCGCGGAGGCGTAGCCGAGCCGCGGGATCGTCGAGGCGAACGCCCAGCGGTAGATGTAGACCTCGATCACCTCGGTCGAGAAGAACGGCCCGCCGTTGGTCATCGTGAGGACGAGGTCGAACACCTGCAGCGACGCCTCGACCGACAGCAGCGTGATGATGACGAGGAACGGCTTGAGCAGCGGCACCGTGATGTGCCGAAGGATGCGCAGCGCACCGGCGCCGTCGATCCGCGCGGCCTCGTAGACATCGTCGGGGACCGTCTGCAACGCGGCGAGCCAGTAGACGAGCGTGATGCCGAACCACTTCCAGACGTACACCGCGATCGCCGTGCCGAGCGACGTCGACGACTGGCCGAGGAAGTCGATGCCGTCCGGCGCGAGGCCGATCTCCCGCAGCGCGAGGTTGACCGGGCCGCTCGCCGGGTCGAAGACGAACTGCATGACGACGCCGACGATCGCGGTCGTCGTGACCACCGGCAGGAACAGCGCGGTGCGGAACAGCCGGCGCAGCGGCATGCGTGGTGAGTTCAGCACGATCGCGACGAGCAGGGTGAGGATCACCTGCAACGGCACCGCGCCCGCGATGAACGTCACGGTTACGGTGAACGAGTTCCAGAACTGCGGGTCGGCCAGCACCTCCTGGTAGTTCAGGAACCCGATGAACGACCTCTCGGCGTCGAAGCCGTTCCAGTCGGTCAGCGAGTACACGTAGCTGCCGACGATCGGGTAGAGCGTGAAGACGCCGTAGAGCACGACGGTCGGGGCCAGGAAGAGCCATACCCAGAGCGAGGTGCGGCCGTTGCCGCGCCCGCGCGGCAGTGCCGTCGACGCCGTGGCGCCGGCGGCGGAGACCGTCATGAGAGGACCTCCGAAGTGAGCATCGCAGCGAGCACGTGAGCAGGAGATTCGGTGATACGCGCCAGTGAGCGAGGAGCGGAGCGGAGGAGGTCCTCGGGCAATACCGTCACGCGTGCCCCCTGCCCGCGGTGCTCTCGCGTACGGCCAGCCGCCACGGTGCGCTGACGGTGTCCGGCGGGCTCGTGTCGCCCGACATCCGGCGGGCGAGCTGCTCGACCGCGCGGACCGCGATCTCCGCCTTGTCCGGGGACACCGTCGTCAGCGTCGGCGTGGAGTACCGGCCGTCCTCGATGTCGTCGAAGCCGGCGATCGCGACGTCGTCGGGTACGCGTAGACCGCGCGCGAGCACCGCGCGCATCGCGCCGAGCGCCAGCAGGTCGTTGAAGCAGAAGACCGCGTCGGGCGGCTCGTCGAGGTCGAGCAGTCGCTCCATCGCGCGCAGGCCGTCCTCGCGCTGGAACCGTTCCACGACCATGGTGAGACCGGGGTCGTCGGCGATGCCCGCCGCGCGGAGTGCCTTCCGGTATCCCGCGGACCGATGGGCGGCGGTGTCGCGGCGGCGGTGCACCACCTCGCCGATGACAGCGATCCTGCGGCGGCCGAGGTCGAGCAGGTGCTCCGTCGCGCGGCGCGCGGCCGCCTCGTCGTCGATGGCGACGCGGTCGAACATCTCGGCCGGGCGTTCGCCGAGCAGTACGACGGGGCAGTTGCCGACCCGGCGCCGCAGGTCGTCCTCGGTCAGCCCGAGCGGGCTGAACAGCAGCCCGTCGAACAGCGCCGTCCGGTCGCGCCTGAGCACCAGCTCGCGCTCGCGCTCGGCGACGCCCTCGGTGCGGTCGAGCAGGACGGTGTACCCGCGTGCCTCGGCCTGGTCGACGACGTGGGCGGCGAGCTCGGTGAAGTACGGGACGTCGAACGGCAGCACGAGCGCGAGGAGCCCCGACCGGCCCTGCGACAGGCTGCGGGCCACCAGGTTGGGCCGGTAGCCGAGGTCGTCGAGTGCCTGCTGCACCCGGGCCCGGGTCTCGTCGGCGACGTAGGCGAACTCGTTGACGACGTTCGACACCGTGCGGACGGACACGCCGGCACGGTCGGCCACCTCGCGCTGTGTCACCACCCTGGGCGACCCTCCGTCCATGTCCACTCCCTGCGACGGCCTCGAGATACGTCCAGGGACAGTCTTGCCGCGCGGCATGCATCGATGCAAGATGGTCTTGCCGCGCGGCAAGGTCGCATTCGCTGGCCCGCCGTGGTTGCTCACCCTCGGTTACCCAGGAGGCCGGAGACCATGACCGCGATGTCCAGGCGACGCTTCCTCGCCCTGTCCGGCGCCGTGGCTGCCGCCGCGGTGACAGGTGCCTGCGGCGGTGGCGGCGGTGGTGGCGGCGCCTCGCGGTCGCTCACCTGGTGGGACCACCAGAACCAGCTGGAGCAGGCCAAGGAGGCGATCTTCACGAAGTTCGCGAAGGCGAAGGGCGGAGTCCCGGTCCAGTACACGTACTACAACCCGCAGAAGATGGGGCAGGCGCTGCAGCTCGCCAAGCAGAGCGACCAGCTCCCCGACGTCCACTCCAACGCCGGCCTGCTGCTGCAGTCGGCGGCGCTGGTCGACGGTGGATGGGCGCAGCCGCTCGACCTGTCGGTCGAGGCGGCGGAGCGGCTGAAGGGCTCGCTGGTCGACGGCGTACACGTCTTCGACGGCAAGACGTACGCGTTCCCCATCTTCAGCCACCAGGTGTACGTCACGGTGAACTGGTTCAACACCAAGCTGGTCGAGAAGGCCGGTCTCGACCCCGATGCTCCGCCGGAGACCTACGACGAGTTCCGCGCGGCGGCTCGGGCCGTGCAGGACAAGGCGGGGGACAACACCTACGGGTGGGTGTGGAACATCGGGATGCCGGACCGGATGACCGCACAGGTCGACTACCTCGCCCAGGCCGCGGGCTTCGAGGGTGGTGGTGAGGGCTACCACGAAGGGAGGTTGTACCGCACGGGCGAATTCGCGTTCCACGCCGACGAGTATGTCGACGCGATCGAGTTCCTCGTCTCCCTGAGCAAGGACAAGCTCGTCGTGCCCGGCGCGAACTCCTGGATCGACGACGTCGCGCGCGCCCGCTGGACCGCAGGCGCGTCCGCGTACTACTTCGACGGCCCGTGGTGCCCTGGCGTCGCGTTGAAGGACACGCCGGACTTCGGCAAGTCCCTCGGCGTGGGCCCGATACTGCGACCAAACGCCGGCTCGCCGCTCGCGTTGTACCACCGGCAGCAGCTCGGCGACTACTGGCTCTCGCCCGGCGCCAAGAACGTCGAGGCGGCCAACGCCCTGCTGAGCGACTACTTCACGACGCCCGAGTACTCCGTGCAGGTCGCGAACACGATGTCGCAGCCGCCCCGTGACATCGAGGTGGTCGAGAAGTCGTCCGCGCATCCGGCGTACAAGAAGCTGATCGGCTGGTTCCGCGAGTCGGTGTTCGCGGCGCCTGAACCGATCATCGGCAACCCCGACGTGCAGAAGGTGGAGATCGAGGGCAAGCGCGTCACGCCGACGCTCGGTGATATCACCCAGGGGGCGCTGACCGGTGACATCACTGACGTCCGCGGGGCGTTGAAGAAGCTCTCCGACGCGAGCAGCAAGGAGCGCGAGCGCGCCGTCGCCGCGGCGAAGAAGAAGGGCGCCGAGGTCGAGCTCGACGACTACGCGTTCCCCAACTGGAAGCCGGGCGCGGACTACACCAAGCAGATGTACGCCCAGCGGTGACGCTGCCGAACATCGTGCTGGTCATGACCGACCAGCACCGTGCCGGCTTCACCGCGGCCGACGGCTTCGCCCTCGACACCATGCCGTTCCTCGACGGGCTGATGGCGTCCGGCATGCGGTTCCGCCGTGCGTACACCTCGTCGCCCGCATGCGTGCCGGCCCGCTGCAGCCTGCTCACCGGACGCTTCCCGACCGCGCACCGCGTACGGCAGAACAGTGCGGCGCGACACGTGCTGCGCGGCGACGACCTCGTCGACGTGCTGCGCGACGCGGGCTACTCGCTGCAGTACGCGGGCAAGACGCACTTCTACCGGGAGGCCGGTGACTTCGACGCGTTCGCGGCGCCGTACTGGCACGAACGCGGGCCCGACGGCGCGGCGCACGGCGAGGAGCGGCGGTTCGAGGAGTGGCTCGCCGGTCTCGACCACGGCGTCGCGCACGAACCGACGCCGTTCCCGCTGGAGTGCCAGCTGCCGTACCGCATCGTGTCCGGCGCGATCGACTCGCTGTCGCACACGCCGGACGACCGGCCGTACTTCGGCTGGCTGTCGTTCCCCGAGCCGCACAACCCGTACCAGGTGCCGGAGCCGTACTTCGGCATGTTCGCCGAGACCGACGTGCCCGACCGGCTCGCCGGTCCGGAGGGCGCGGAGCGCAAGGGTGGCGACTGCCGCTGGCTGCGCAGGCTGGTCGAGGAGAAGCGGCCCGGCTACGACGACGGGTGGCGACGCTACCGGGCGAACTACTGCGGCATGCTCCGGCTGATCGACGACCAGCTGCGCCGGTTCTTCGCCGCGCTGATGGAGAGCGGGCGGGCCGAGAACACGGTGGTGCTCTTCGTCAGCGACCACGGCGACTACGTCGGCGACTACGGCCTGCAGCGCAAGGGCGCGGGCATGCCCGAGTGCCTGATGCGCATCCCGTTCGCGGTGACGGGACCCGGCATGGTCGCGGACGTGAACGACCGCGACTTCGTCTCGCTCGTCGACGTCCTGCCGACGGTCTGCGACGCCGTCGGCGCCGAGATCCCGTTGGGCGTACAGGGGCGCAGCCTCTGGCCGGTGCTGCGCGGCGAGCCGTACCCGGCGGAGGAGTTCGCGAGCATCTACGCCGAGCGCGGCTTCGGCGGCCTCCCGTACGGCGTCGACGAACGTCCGCCGCTGCACTTCGACTACGCCGGCCCGACGTTCGACGAGCTCAACACCGTGACGCAGTCAGGCACGACGGTGATGCTGCGCCGTGACCGGTGGAAGCTGCTGATGGACGAGAGCGGACGCGGCGAGCTCTACGACCTCGACGCCGACCCCGCCGAGCTGACGAACCGTTACGACGACGCGTCGCTCACCGAGGTGCGTGCCGCACTCACCGCCGAGCTGCTGCGTTGGTCGATCCGCACCCGCGACGACCTCCCGCGGGCGGCGTACACGCCCAGACGTGCGCCCCACAACTGGACCGGCTCGGCCCCGTGACCTCGCCGCGTGCGGGGGGTCGCCCGCACCCGTGAGGGGCACCCTCACCGCGTCATAGCAAGGTGAGGGTGCCCCTCACGGGTCCCCGGTCTTGGCGCTGGCGGCCCTACGCGGCGGCGGACCTCGTCACTTGTCGATGCCCGTGGTGGCGACGCCCTCGACGATGCGGCGCTGGAAGACCAGGAAGACGATCAGCAGTGGGAGCGCGCCGAGCACCGCCGACGCCATCAGCTGCGCGTAGCGGATGCCGAAGCTCGACTGCACCGTGACGAGACCGACGGGGATCGTCATCATCTTGGTGTTGGTCATGACGAGCAGCGGCCAGAGGAAGTTGTTCCAGCTGGTGACGAAGCTGAAGATCGCCACGGCCGAGATGATCGGCCTGGACAGCGGCAGGTAGATCTGCCGGTAGATGCGGAACCAGCCCGCGCCGTCGGCTCGAGCGGAGTCGGAGAGCTCCTTCGGCAGACCGGAGAAGAACACCGAGAAGACCAGCACCATCGGGGTGCAGGCCACGATCGGCAGCACCAGCGCCCAGTAGGTGTTGAGCAGTCCCAGCGCCTCGAACTCGCGGAACATCGGCAGGATGATCGCCTCGCTGGGCAGCAGGAGGCCTGCGACGAGCAGCGCCATGAACGCGCGCCGGCCGGCGAACCTCGTCTGCGACAGCGCGAAGCCCGCCATCGAGCACACGACGACCGTGAGGAACGCCGCGATCGCCGACGACACCGCGCTGTTGAGGTACCAGTTCTGCATGTCGCCCATGGCGAAGATCGAGCGGTACGCCTCGAGCGTCCAGTTGTCGGTCCACCACGAGCTCGGGTTGGCGGCGATCTCGGCCTCGGGTCGCAACGACGTGACGCCCGCCCACAGCAGCGGGATGAGCCAGAGCGCGGCGAACACCAGCAGGACGAGGGTGCAGAAGGCGTTGAACCAGCGCGTGCGCCAGTCGATGTCGGACTGCGTGACCTTGGCGGGCACGTCGGCGCTGCGCGCGGTGCTGGACGTCACGGCTGCCATCTCACGCCCTCCTGGTCAGGCGGCGGGACACGAGGAACCAGACGATCGCGACGAGCACGACCAGCGCGAGGTAGACCATCGACGCCGCGGCGCCGTAACCGGCGCGATAGTCGGTGAACCCGGTGTCCAGGATGAACTGCAGCACGGGACGGGCGGCGTTGTCCGGACCGGACGCACCGTTGAACAGCGAGTAGATCTGCCCGAAGACCTTCAACGACGCCACGATCTGCAGCACCAGGATCAGCACGGTCGTGCGGCGCAGCATCGGCACCGTGATCCGCCACATCCTGGCCCACGGTCCCGCGCCGTCGATGGACGCGGCCTCGTAGACGTCGCGGGGGATGTCCTGCAGGCCGGCGAGGTAGAGCACGAAGTTGAAGCCGAGCGTCCACCACACGGTGAGTAGGGCGACGCCGGGGACGGACCACGCCGGGTCGGACAGCCAGCCGGGGGTGGGGAGGCCGAGCGCCGTCAGCCACGTGCCGTACAGGCCGATCTCGGGGGCGTACAGCCAGGCGAACACGAGGCCGGCCACCGACACCGGGACGACGAACGGCGCGAAGAACACGAGCCGGAAGAACCAGCGTCCGCGGCGCAGCCGGTCGGTGAGGATCGCCAGAACGAGGGCGATGACGACCAGCGGAGGCGTGGTGAGGAGGGTGAACAGCACGGTGTGCCACATCGACGCCCAGAAGTCGGCGCTGGTGAGCACGGCGCCGTAGTTCCCGAGCCCGGCGAAGCCGGAGAGCCCGGGACGCACCAGGCTCGTGTCGAAGAAGCTCATCACGAGGCCGTAGACGGTGGGCACGATGAGGAACGCGACGTAGAGCACCGTGAACGGCGCCAGGAGTCCCCATGCGGGTCCAGAGTCGCGGCGCTCGCCGCGGGACGGAACGGTGCTGACGTCGTGCACCGGTGCAACGACGATCTGGGTCGCCATGGGTGTCCTCCGGTCTAGCCGACGGGCGGGGGAGTGTTGGCGAACTCGGCCAGGTTGCGCCGAATGGCCCGCACGGCCTGCTCCGGTTCCAGTCGGCCGGCCTTCAGTCCCGCCACGGGGTCGCCGAACGCGTTCTCGAAGTTCGAGCCCGCGCCTGAGTACCAGGCGGGCGGGTCGTAGCGGGCGGCGTACGCGGCCCTCGTGTAACTGGACTGCGGATCGAGCTCGCGGTACTCCTTGCTCTCCTGGATCGGCAGCCACGCGGGCACGTGGCCGCCCTGCGCCCAGGTGAGGCTGTTCTCGAGCAGGAACTTCGCGTACTGCAGGATCAGGTCGCGACGCTGTGGGTCGCGCGAGGAGTCCTTGGGCAGCACGAACGCGTGCGAGTCTGCCCACACCACGTACTCGTCGAAGACCTGGGGGAAGGTGGTCATGCCGAACGGCGTCTTCGAGGTCAGGAACGTGGTGACCTCCCACGGACCCTGGAAGTAGAAGCCCGCCTTGCCCGTGGAGAACGCGGTGATCGCGCCCGGGTAGTCGATGTCGGGCATGACCTTCTTCTCGACCGTGAGCTCGGCCTGGTAGGTGAGCGCCTGGACGGCCTTGTCGTCGTCGAGGACGATGCGGGCGCCGTCGTCGGCGAGGATGTCGTTGCCGCCGAGCTGCCAGTACAGGGTGGAGAACTCCCGCCAGCAGGTGGCCGGGTCGGCGATGGTCGCGGACACACCGCCGTACTGCCCCGTCACCTTCTTGGCCGCCGCCATCGCGTCGGCGAGCGCGTCGCGTCCGTCGAGGTTCTTCAGGGCGCCGTCGGCGTCGAGCAGGCCGGCCTTCTTGCAGACGTCCTTGTGGTAGTAGAGCACCCACGGGTGGGTGTCGAGCGGGAGCGCGTAGAGGGTGTCGCCGACATGGGACTGTTGCCACGCCGCGGGCGTGAACTTGTCCTCGGTGATGCCGTGGCGCGCGAGCACCTCGGTGTCGAGCGGCTCGAGCAGGTCGGCCTCGGCGAACGTCGGGTAGCGGTCGAGGTGGGCGATCGCGATGTCCGGCGGGCTGTCGCCGAGCGTGGCCAGCGAGAGCTTGGTGTAGTAGGGCGCGCCCCAGGTGAGGGTGACCGGGGTGAGGTCGATCTCGGGGTGCGCCTTGACGTAGGCGTCCTGCATCTCGATCATCCGGACGCCGTCGCCGCCGCCGAACGGGTTCCAGTAGGTGAGCGACCGTGTCGCCGGGCCGGCGCCGGTGAGCCCGGTCACCAGCGGAGAGCCGCACGCGGTGGCGCCGAGTCCGCCGAGCGTCAGCAGTCCTGCCCCTCGCAACAGGCTGCGCCGACTGATGCCCGGCCGGCCGCTCTGCCGGCCGCGGGGGTCTGTGCTCATCGAGCGTCCTTCCGCGCAGGGTAGGGATAAGCTTGCAACGATGCATACAACGTCGCAAGGGGTCAATCTCGCCGGATCGTCCCGTGCGAGGATGAGGCAGGAAGGGGTCTGGGATGGCGGTGACGCTCCGTGACGTGGCGCGGCACGCGGGAGTCTCCGTGCGCACGGTCTCCAACGTCGTCAACGACTTCCCCTACGTCGCCACGGCCACCAGGGAGCGGGTGCAGCGGTCGCTCACCGAGCTCGGGTACCGGCCCAACCTCGCGGCGCGCAACCTGCGGCGCGGCCGTTCGGGCATGATCGCGCTGGTCCTCCCCGAGCTCGACGTGCCGTACTTCTCCGAGCTGACCCGGCTGATCATCGAGACCGCGCGGCGCCGGCACTACACGGTGGTGGTCGACCAGACCGACGGTGACCCGGACGAGGAACGCCGGCTCGTCCTCGCCTCGGGTCGCGACCACCTGTTCGACGGGCTGATCTTCAGCCCGCTGGCACTGTCCGGCGACGACCTGCGCAGGCGCGACGAGGCGGGGCCTCCCGTGGTGCTGCTCGGCGAGCACATCGACGCGGCACCGTTCGACCACATCGCCATCGACAACGTCGCGGCCGCGCGGGCGGCGACGACCCATCTCTTCGAGGTGGGACGCCGACGCGTCGCCGCACTCGGCGACCAGCCGTTCCTCAGCGGCGAGACCGCGCAGTACCGCACGGCCGGCTACCGCGAGGCGCACGCCGCCGCCGGTCGTACCGTCGATCCGAGCCTGGTCGTCGCCGCGCGGCACTTCCACCGGGCCGACGGCGCGACGGCGATGGCGCACCTGCTCGACCTGCCGGAGCCGCCCGACGCCGTCTTCTGCTACAACGACCTGCTCGCGTTCGGCGCGATGCGCACCCTGCTCAGCCGCGGGCTCCGGGTGCCCGACGACGTCGCCGTCGTCGGCTTCGACGGCACCGAGGAGGGGCGCTACACGACGCCGACCCTCACCACCGTCGCGCCGGACAAGGCACGCATCGCCGAGCTGGCCGTCGACACGCTGCTCGCCAGGCTCGGCGGCGCCGACATACCGGTGCAGAAGCTCACTCCGCCGTACCGGCTCGAGATACGGGAGAGCACCGCAGGCGGGGGAGGAAACCGGCCCCGTGAGGGGCACCCCGACGGGGTCAGGGCACGGTGAGGGTGCCGTTCACGGGTCCGACTCCGCGGCCGCGCGGGACGTGACGCCGGCTCAGGTGTCCCAGCGGACGCGGACGGCGTCCGGCTTGCGGAAGACCAGGCCGTGCGGTCGCGGCGCCTGGTCGTCCAGCCGCAGTCCGGGGAGCCGGGTGAGCGCGGCGCGGAGCGCGACCTCGGCCTCCAGTCGGGCGAGGTCGGCGCCGAGGCAGAAGTGCGCGCCGTGCGCGAACGCGAGGTGCTGGTGCACGTTCGCGCGGCGGACGTCGAAGCGGTCCGGGTCGGCGAACACGGCGGGGTCGCGGTTCGCGCCGGTGATCGAGACCGTCACGAGGTCGCCGCGGCGTACGGACGCGCCGCCGAGCTCGACGTCGGCCGTCGCGTACCTGTCGACCGTGGCCGCCGCGGGTTCCAGCCGGAGCGACTCCTCGATCGCGGTCGTCAGCAGTGCGGGTTCGGCGTCGACGAGGGCGCGCTGCTCGGGGTGGGTGAGCAGGTGCACGAGCGCGTTGGCGATCATGCCCTCGGTCGTCTCGATGCCGCCGAACATCAGCACCGCGGCGTTCGCGACGACCTCGGGCAGCGCGAGGTCGTCGGCCGCGCTGCGCAGCAGCGTGTCCCTGTCGTCGTCGACCGTGGCCTCGATGCCCGTGCGGAGGCTCGCGAACGAACGGTGCCCCGCCTCCGTGAGGTCGCGACCCGCGCTCAGCCCCGAGACCGACGTGACGATGTCGTCGTACCACGCGAGCACGGCGTCGCCGTCCGCGTCGGCGATGCCGAGCATCGCCGCGACGACGGTGACCGCGAGCGGCCCGGCGAGTCCGCGGCGCAGCTCGGCGCTGCCGTCGGGAGCGAGTCGCGAGACGAGCCGGTCGACCTCGGCGGAGACGACGTCGGCGTAACCGGCGCGCACCTCGGCCGGACGGAACGGGCGCCGGAACGGCGCGCGGTGCCGCGCGTGCTCCCTGCCGTCGAGCGACAGCATGCTGGGCCCGACGAGCCTGGCGGTCGAGAATCTCGGGTCGTCGACGGTGAACGTGCGCCCGTCGCGCATCGTGCGTACCGCGAGGTCGTGCCGGGTGACCAGCCATCCGTCGAGCACCGGCAGCCACGCCACAGGCTCGGCACGCCGCAGCCGTGCGAGCACCGGATGCGGATCGCCCTCGAGATCGGCGAGTGTGACGCCGTCGCCGAGTGCGGTCATGCCCGCCACGCTATCCGGCCGGTCCTGACAACCGCGTGGACGCTTCGCTGTCGTCATAGCGACAGCGAAGCGTCCACGCGGCAGTGGTGGCGGCGGTACCTCAGGCGGCGGCGTTCTCCCCGACCTCGACCAGGAGGGCGCGGGAGAGGCCGGCGCGCATCCCGGCGAGTCCGCGCATCATCGGCACCAGCGTGATCGCGAAGACGGCGCCGAGTGCGGTGAAGAGCGCGATCTCGCCCGCGTGCGAGTACGAGCCGAGAACCGCGGTGACGACGACGTCGTTGCCGCCCCCGGGCAGGAACCGCTCCCAGATCCCGTAGGTGAGGCCGCCGGCGGCGGACGCCCACCAGGCGACCGTAAGGGTGAAGGTGACGATCGAGACGACGAAGCCGACGATGCCGTGCAGCATGTCGAGCCAGGACTGTCCCTGGGTCAGCGGCGTGATCGCCCGGCGGTAGACGTTGCGGCTCGGGTCGGCGGCACGGTACGCGGGCCGGGGCGTGGGGCGTCGGGACACGGCCCTGAGGCCGTGCCGTTCGACGTCCGCGAACCCGCGGGCGGCGAGCAGCGTGACGCCGAGCACGGGCAGCCCGACGGCGATGGCGAGGAGACCGGCGCTCAGGGCGAAGCCGGTCACGAGTACCACGAAAGCGGCCGTGGCGATGGGCAGTCCGGCGAGCAGGTACCTGGTGTCCGCGCCCAACTGGTGCAGGACGCGACCGGGCAGTCTGGTGGTCGGCGTAGCAGGTGCGAGGGTGGAGGTCATGTCCACGACGCTAGGCGCGTGCGGGGCCGCCGTGACAGCCGGCCAGCCCGCCTCTCGGGGTGGGGCCAGGCCCACCCTAGGCGGGGTTTGACTACCCGTGCTAATTTCTTGCCATGCGGTCAGGAGATCCCGCCGGCGGTGAGCGGACGAGGACCTTCACCGAGGAGGCACGCCGCAAGCAGATCATCGAGTGCGCGATCACGACGCTGGCGGAGGTCGGGTACGCCCACGCCTCGCTGGCGCAGATCGCCAAGCGCGCGAACATCAGCAAGGGCGTCATCTCGTACCACTTCGCCGGCAAGGACGAGCTGCTCGAGCAGACGATCGTGCACGTCTACACCAAGGGCGCGGAGTTCGTCATACCGCACATCATGGCCGCCGACACCGTGCGCGGAGGGCTGCGCGCGTACATCGAGTCCAACATCGAATGGCTCGGCGACCACCGCGACGAGGCGATCGCGGTCGGCGAGATCGCCCTGAACCTGCGCACCGACGACGGCGGGCTGCGGTACGGCGTCCACACCGACGAGCCGCTGCTGAAGCCGCTCGAGGAGATGTTCACCGAGGGCCAGGAGAAGGGCGAGTTCGGCGACTTCGACGTGCGCGTCATGGCGATAGCCGTCAGGCGCGCGATCGACAGCGTTCCCGGCGTGCTCGCCTACCGTGACGACATCGACGCCGCGACGTTCGGCCGCGAGTACGCGAACCTCTTCGACCGCGCCACCCGCAAGGATCCCTGAGCCGGCCGCCAGGTCACGGCGGTTCCCCGTGCAGCACGATCTCGTGCGGGTCGCCGTCCTCGGCGCGGACGGCGACGGCGACGACCACCGTCCCCTGCCGCCACTGCTCGAACCGCCACGCCGCCACGTCGTCATCGAGCGACGGGTGCGGGACGAGCCGGATCGCGTCGCCGTCGAGCGCGAAGCCGCACCGGTCGAACGGCACCGACATGCCGAGTCCGCGCGCCTTGGCGTACGCCTCCTTGAGCGTCCAGTGACGGAAGAACTCCACGTTCGTCTCGTGGGCGGGTGCGGTCGTCACCGCCCGCCGCTCGTCCGGGGTGAGGGTGCCGCGCGCGAGCAGGTCGACGTCCGCCGGTCGGGTGACGTCCTCGACGTCGACGCCGCAGTCGACGGTGTCCGCGACGACGCAGGCGACGGCCGCGCGGGTGTGCGCGACGTTGAACCGCAGCCGCGCCGCAGGTCCGTCGCCGTCGACGTCGGGACGCCCGTGGGACGTCGTGCGGAAGAGCCAGTCGGCCGGCGCGGTGGCGGGGGACCGGCGGGACAGCGCCGTCCGCACGAGGCCGTGCGCGGCGACGTACGCGCGCCTGTCGGTGTCGTGCCGGAAGCCGTCGCGCCGTGCGCGCTCGTCCGGCGACAGCAGGCCGTCGTACGCGGCGAGCACGCCGTCGCGGGCGAGGGCGTCGACGCCGAGCACCCACACGTCCACGACCGACACGCGTCGACACTATCCGCCGGGCCTTCTGGAAATGATCATGTTGGGTGTGTCGTTTCCGTGATCTACGACGGTCGCCTCGGGGCCGTGGCGCGGGCCTGGTCGTGGGCGGGACCGGCCGGTAGCGTCGTGCCTCCGTGCCGGACGAGCGGAGGAGACAACCTGTGCACGACGATCGGTTCCTGGTCGAGGAGCGGCTCGGCCGCGTCCTGCGTGAACGCATCCGTCCCGCGATCTACGCGACCTCCGTACCGATGCGGGTGGAACGGTGGGACGCGCCCGGCGAGCCCGTTCCCGTCGCGGACGGACTCGGCGCGCCGTACGAGTCCGCGTCCGCCGGTGACCGGTGGGGACCGCCGTGGGGCACGACGTGGTTCCGGCTGACCGGCGAGGTGCCGCAGGGGTGGGCGGGGCAGAAGGTCGAGGCCGTCGTCGACCTCGGGTTCGACATCTTCAGGACCGGCTTCCAGTGCGAAGGGCTCGTCTACACCGGTGAAGGCGACGTCGTGAAGGGCCTCAACCCGCGCAACGCGTGGGTGCGCGTCGCTGACGCGGTCGCCGGCGGCGAGCGGGTCGAGTACTACGTCGAGGCGGCCGCGAACCCGACGATCGACGGGCCGGTCACGCCGATGGGCGACACGGGCACCGCGGGCGACGAGCCGCTCTACCGGCTCGCGCGCGCCGACCTCGCCGTCTTCGACGAGCAGGTGTGGGAGCTCGTGTCCGACCTCGAGGTGCTCGACGGGCTGATGCGCGAGCTGGGCCAGGACAGCCCGCGGCGCTGGGAGATCCTGCGCGCCGTCGAGGCGGCGCTCGACGCCATCGACCTCTGGGACGTGGCCGGCACCGCGAAGGCCGCGCGGCAGGAGCTCGACGCCGTCCTCACCAGGCCCGCCGAGGCGAGCGCGCACCGGCTCTCCGCGGTCGGGCACGCGCACATCGACTCGGCGTGGTTGTGGCCGCTGCGCGAGACCGTCCGCAAGGTCGCGCGCACCGCGGCGAACGTCGTGTCGCTGATGGACTCCGACCCCGATCTCGTGTTCGCCATGTCGCAGGCGCAGCAACTCGCCTGGATCAAGGAGCACCGTCCCGAGGTGTACGCGAAGGTCCGCGACAAGGTCGCGGACGGGCGCTTCGTGCCCGTCGGCGGCATGTGGGTCGAGTCCGACACCAACATGCCGGGCGGCGAGGCGATGGCGCGGCAGTTCGTCACCGGCAAGCGCTTCTACCTCGACGAGTTCGGCATCGAGACCGAGGAGGTCTGGCTGCCCGACTCGTTCGGCTACTCCGCGGGGATGCCGCAGCTGGTCGCGCTGTCCGGCTCGCGCTGGTTCCTCACGCAGAAGATCTCCTGGAGCCAGTTCAACAAGTTCCCGCACCACACGTTCTGGTGGGAGGGCCTCGACGGTACGAGGATCTTCACGCACTTCCCGCCGATCGACACCTACAACGCCGAGCTGTCGGGACGCGAGCTCGCGCACGCCGTCCGCAACTTCCAGGACAAGGGCCATGCCACGCGCTCGCTGGTGCCGTTCGGCTACGGCGACGGCGGTGGCGGTCCCACCCGCGAGATGCTCGCGCGCGCCAGGCGCACCGCCGACCTCGAGGGCTCGCCGCGCGTGGTGGTCGAGGCGCCGTCGGCGTTCTTCGCCGCGGCCGAGGAGGAGTACGCCGACCGCGCGCCGGTCTGGTCCGGTGAGCTGTACCTCGAGCTGCACCGCGGCACGTACACCTCGCAGGCGCAGGTGAAGCGCGGCAACAGGCACAGCGAGCACCTGTTGCGCGAGGCGGAGCTGTGGGCCACGACCGCCGCCGTACGCACCGGCGCCGCGTACCCGTACGAGCAGCTCGACCGGTTGTGGAAGGTCGTGCTGCTGCACCAGTTCCACGACATCCTGCCCGGCTCGTCGATCTCGTGGGTCAATCGCGAGGCGCGCGACACCTACGGTGAGGTCGCCGCGGAGCTCGAGCGCGTCATCGGTTCTGCACTCGGCTCGCTCGCGGGCGAGGGCACGGAGTCGCTGGTGTTCAACGCGGCACCGCATCCGCGCGACGGCGTGGCCGCGATGGGCGCGGCGTCGGCGACGGCGCCGCCGGCCGCGGAGGTGCGCCCCGCGGACGGCGGCTACGTGCTCGTCGACGGCCACCTGCGGGTGGAGGTCGACGCGGCCGGGCTCGTGACGTCGATCCACGACCGCATCGCCGACCGCGAGGTGCTCTCGCCGGGGGCGGTGGGCAACCTGCTGCAGCTGCACCCGGACCTGCCGAACGCCTGGGACGCGTGGGACGTCGACGCGTTCTACCGCAACACCGTGACCGACCTCGTGCACGACGCGAAGGTGACCGCGGACGGCGACAGCATCCGCATCGAGCGGACGTTCGGCTCCTCGCGCGCCGTCTCCGTCCTGCGTCTCGCGCCGGGGGAGGCGCGGCTCGACATCGAGACCGAGGTCGACTGGCACGAGCGGGAGAAGTTCCTCAAGCTCGCGTTCCCGCTCGACGTGCACGCCGACCGGTCGGCGGCGGAGACGCAGTTCGGTCACGTCTTCCGCAACACGCACACCAACACCGGCTGGGACGCCGCGAAGTTCGAGATCTGCGCACACCGGTTCGTCCACGTCGGCGAGCCCTCGTACGGCGTCGCGCTCGTCAACGACGCGACGTACGGCCACGACGTCTCGCGCACGACGAGGCCGGACGGCGGCACGACGACGACAGTGCGGGCGTCGCTGCTGCGCGCGCCGCGGTTCCCCGACCCGGAGACCGACCAGGGCGTGCACCGCTTCCGGCACGCGCTGGTGGTCGGCGCCGGCGTCGCCGACGCCGTCCGCGAGGGCTACCGCGTCAACCTGCCGCCGCGTGTGGTCGAGGGCGCGGGCGACGTCGCGCCACTGGTGTCGCTCGGCGACGCGGCCGTCGTCGTCGAGGCGGTGAAGCTGGCCGACGACAGGTCGGGCGACGTCGTCGTGCGGCTCTACGAGTCGCTCGGCGGGCGCGCGGTGACGACGCTGGCCACGGGCTTCGCGCTGGCCTCGGTCACCGAGACCGACCTGCTCGAACGCCCGCTCGCCGACGCACCTGCATACGCAGTGACCGACGACTCGGCGACCGTACGCCTGCGCCCGTTCCAGATCCTGACCCTGCGCCTGTCCCCCGCGTGATCCGGGGCTGACGACCTCGCACTCTTGTCTTTCCTCGACGCGACGCCGTATCGTGCATTGTGCATCAGATAGGAGTCGAGGATGACCTCTCAGCATGCTCCCGACGAGAGAGCCGGACGCACGTCCGCCCAGCAGGGCGTCGTCGGCCACGACGACCTGCCGGAACCGGCGCGGCTCCGGCAGATCTTCGGACCCAGCGCCGTCCTGATGGGCGTGTCGGTCGCGGCGGGGGAGCTCATCCTGTGGCCGTACCTCGGTACCCAGGCCGGCCTGCAGTTCCTGTGGGGCGCGGTGCTGGGCGTCGGCACGCAGTACTTCCTCAACATGGAGATCACCCGGTACACGCTGGCGACGGGGGAGAGCGCGGTGATCGGGTTCTCCCGGTTGTGGAAGCCGTGGGGCCTGCTCTTCGTCTTCGCGGGGGTGGTGACGTTCGCCTGGCCCGGGTGGGCCACCGGCGCGGCGACCATGGTCAGCTTCGCCATCGGGGGCGGCAACGTCACCGTGATCACCATCGCGAGCCTGATCGGGTTGGGTCTCACCCTGAGCCTGTCGCCGGTCATCTACAGGACGGTCGAGAAGATCGTTATCGCCAAGATCATCGTCATGCTCGTCTTCCTCGTCGTCGGGCTGGCGATCGTCTCCACCGGCGACGTGTGGCGTGATGCCCTCGTCGGAACCGTCAGCGTCGGTTCACTGCCCGTCGACACCGTGCCGGCCGCCGTGCTGCTGGGCGCGCTCACCAGCGCGGGTGCGGGAGGCATCGGCAACCTCATCCAGAGCAACTGGGTCCGCGACAAGGGGATGGGCATGGGCCGCTACATCCCGCGGATCGTGTCTCCCTTCACCGGGCAGGACGTCGCCCGTCCCGCCGTGGGCAGGCACTTCGTCGTGACCGAGGAGAACCTCCGGCGGTGGAAGGGCTGGTGGCGGGTCGCGAACAAGGAACAGCTCGTCGCCTTCTTCGCCCTGGGCATCCTGTCGATCGCGGGCTGGTCGATCCTCGCCTACTCCGTGCTCTACGGGAGGGACGTCGGCGACGGGTTCGACTTCATCAGTGCGGAGGGCCGGATCCTCAACGACGTGCTGCCACACCTGGGCACCGTCTTCTGGTGGGCGGGCGGCATCGCGTTGCTCGCCGGCACGCTCGGCGTGCTCGAATGGGTCGGCCGGCTGACGGCCGACGTCCTGAAGGTCAATTACCTGGCGACGAGCGCGTTCTGGTCCGAGAGCAAGATCTACCTCCTCGTCGTGTGGACCGTCATCGCCGCCGGGTCGGTCATCCTGCTCGCCGGGTTGGGGCAGCCGCTGACCCTGCTGGTGATCTCCAACGTGATCCATGGTCCGGTCATGTGCACGTACTCGATCCTGCTGATCAGGCTCAACCGGAAGAAGCTGCACGCGCCGATCCGGCTGCGCGGGCTGCGACTCGTCGCGGTGCTGTGGGCGGTCCTGCTGTACGGCGGGTTCACGCTGTACTTCGTCGTCGACGCGCTGGCGGGCTAGGGCGTGGGCGCCGTCGACACCGTGAACGAGCGGATCGTGGTCGCCGGGGGCGACGTCGTCTCGATGGACCCGGCGATCGGCGACGTCGCGGGAGGCGACGTGCTGGTCGAGGACGGACGTATCAGCCAGGTGGGTCGCGGCGTCGACTCGGCGAACGCGACCGTCATCGATGCGGTCGGGAAGATCGTGATCCCCGGGTTCGTGGACACGCACCGGCACACCTGGCAGAGCCAGTTGCGTGGCCTGGCCGTGGACTGCACCGCGCCGCAGTACCGCAAGGTGATCAGGCACCGGTTCGGTCCGGCGTACGAGCCGGCGGACGTCTACGCCGGCACGCTGCTCGGAGCGCTCGAAGCGCTCGACTGCGGCATCACCACCCTGGTCGACTGGGCTCACATCATGAACACGCCCGAGCATGCGGACGCCTCCGTCGCGGCGCTCCTCGACTCCGGTGTCCGCGCGGTGTTCGCGCACGGCACGCCCAACGGTGCGGACGCGCAGGCGTGGTACGAGAGGAGCGAGCTCCCGCACCCCTCCGACATCCGTCGGGTGCGCGATCGGTATTTCGGCGACGAGCATCGGCTGCTGACCCTCGCGATGGGGGCGCGCCCGCCGCACAACGTCACGCCGGACGTCCTGCGCCACGACTGGCACCTCGCCAGGGAGCTCGGGATCCGCATCACCGTCGACGGCGTCGGGCGCGGTCGGTGGAGCGGGCTTGACCACGACGACTTCGGCGAGCTGGAGCGGGCAGGGCTGCTGGGTGCGGACACCACCTACGTGCACGGCAATCAGCTGACCGACGGTGAGCTGCGGATGATGGCGGCGACCGGTGGTACGTCGTCGATCGCACCGGAGATCGAGATGAACTGTGGGCACGGCACCCCGGCGACCGGTCGGTTGGTCGCAGCGGGTGTCCGGCCGAGCCTCTCGACGGACGTACCGGCGATGTGCGGTCCCGACATGTTCACCGTCATGCGGATGACCTTGGCGGCGGAACGCATGCGGCTGACGCGGGCGAGCGACGACGGGTGGCCGGAGAGCTGGCACCTGGGCGTCCGCGACGTGCTGGAGTTCGCGACGATCGCGGGCGCTCGTGCGTGCGGACTCGCCGACCGGACCGGCTCCCTCACGCCAGGCAAGCGTGCCGATCTCGTGGTGATCGATCGCTCCGGTCTCAACCTCACCGCCGTCGACGACCCCGTCGCGGCCGTGGTGTGCTTCGCCAGCGTCCGCGACGTCGACGTGGTGATGGTCGACGGGCGGCTGGTGAAGCGGGCCGGCCGTCCGGTCGGGGACGTCGACAGGGCGCGCGAGCTCGCTGTCGCCTCGCGACGCTCGCTGTGCGAACGCAGCCCCGACCCCGCGACGGGGGAAGCCGCGTACGACTGGAAGTGGTAGTGGGCGCAACCGGCGAGTTGGGTGCGCTGGGGTCGTGCCAGGACCCGTCAGGGGCACCCTCACCGTGCCTGGGCACGGTGAGGGTGCCGCTCACGGGATGCCTGGTCGCCGCCCCATTTTCGAATGCCCGCCGAGACGGGTCAGCTGTCGCGGCGCATCGCGCGCGTTCCCACGGCCAGGCCCAGGGCCATGACGCCGGCGGCGGACGCCAGGCCGGCGAGGACGGTGGTCGACGCGATGTCGCCGGCGAAGAGGGCGCGCTGGGCGTCGACGACGTACGTGAGCGGGTTGAACTGCGACAGGGTCTGCAGCCAGCCGGGTCCGGTGTCGACGGGGAGCAGCATGCCGGCGAGCAGCAGCAGCGGGAACAGCAACGTCTGCTGCACCGCCCAGAACAGCCACTCGGAGTTCTTCGACGCCAGGGCCAGCGTGTACGACAGCGCGCCGAGCCCGACGCAGAACGCCGCGAGGATCACCAGGCCGACGACGGCGCCAAGCACGTTGAAGCGGAAGCCGAACGGCAGCGTGACCGCGACGATGATGAGCGCCTGGGCGAACATCGGCACGATCTCCTTCAGTGCCCTCCCGATCAGCAGCGACGGTCGCCGCAACGGGGTGACCAGCATGCGCTCGTGCGAGCCGGTCTTGAGCTCGTACAGGAGGTTCGACCCCGTCATCGACGTGGCGAACAGGCACGACATCACGATGATGCCGGGGACGAACCACTGCAGCGTCGAGCCGGTGCCGGCCGGGTTGTCGGGCAGCAGCGGCGCGAACAGGGTGAGGAACACCAGCGGCTGCACCAGGCTGAACACGATCGAGAACGGGTCGCGCAGGACGGGCCGCAGCTCGCGGCTGAAGACGGTGACGGTGTCGGTGGCAAGCGTGCTCATGCAGCGATCTCCTGCTCGTCGGTCGGGGCGTCGATCTCGTCCGTGCCGTCCAGTGCCCGGCCCTCGCGCAGGCTGCGGCCGGTGAGGGTGAGGAAGACGTCGTCGAGGGTCGGGCGCGCGGACTCGGCGCTCGCCACCGCGAGCCCTCCGTCGTGGAGGTCGAGGAGCAGTCTGGGCAGCAGCTCGGGTCCGCCGTGCACGCGGATGCGCAGGGTGCGGTCCGTACGCTCGACCGCCGCCAACGGCGCTGCGGAGGCGACGACCTTGGCCGCGAGGTCGGCGTCGTGCGCCTCGAAGAAGCGCAGGGTGATCAGGTCGCCGGTGAGGTCGGCCTTCAGTCGCCATGGGGTGTCGTCCGCGATCAGCCTGCCGTGGTCGATCACGATCACGCGTTCGGCCATCGAGTCGGCCTCGTCGAGGTAGTGCGTGGTGAGGACGACGGTGGTGCCGTGCCTCGCCCGCAGGTCGCGGAGGTGCTCCTGCAGGTTCGCGCGGTTCTGCGGGTCGAGACCGGTGGACGGCTCGTCGAGGAACAGCAGTTCCGGAGAGTGGATGAGGCCCATCGCGATGTCGAGCCGCCTGCGCTGGCCGCCGGACATCGACGACACGGTGCGGTCGGCCACCGAGCCGAGGTCGAGGGAGTCGATGAGCTCCGCGGCCCGCGCCCGCGCCGCGCGCACGGGCATGCCGTAGCACCGGCCCTGGCTGATCAGCTCGTCACGCCCGCGCTGGCTGTGGCCGGCGCCGTTGCCCTGCCCGATGTAGCCGATCCGCCGCCGGACGGCCGCCTGTCCGGTGACGACGTCGTGACCGGTGACCTCGGCCGTGCCCGACGTCGGCGGGATGAGCGTCGTCAGCATCCGCAACATGGTCGACTTGCCCGCGCCGTTGGGGCCGAGCAACGCCACGAGCTCGCCTCGTTCGACGGTCAGGTCGACGCCGCGGACGGCCTCGACGGTGCGGTTCTTCACGGTGAAGTGCCTGGTCAGTCCGCGGGTGCGGATCATCGTCGTCGTCAGGTGCACCACGCTAGGATCGAAAGCGGCCAGCTTCTGACCTCAATGGCGAGAATCCTGGAGACATGGCGAACACGAGTGAACGCATGCTGCGGCTGCTGTCTCTCCTGCAGACCCACCGGTACTGGCCTGGCGAGGACCTCGCCGAGCGGCTCGGCGTCAGTGGACGCACGCTGCGCCGCGACGTCGACCGGCTGCGCGACCTCGGCTACCAGGTCGACGCGAGCCGGGGCGTGGCCGGCGGCTACCAGCTGCGGGCCGGGTCCGCGCTGCCGCCGCTGCTCCTCGACGACGACGAGGCGGTCGCGATCGCGCTCGGCCTGCACACGGCGGCCGCCGCGTCCGTGGCCGGCGCCGAGGACACGTCGGTCCGCGCGCTGACCAAGGTCATCCAGGTCATGCCGCCGCGGCTGCGGCGGCGGGTCGACGCGCTGCAGGCGCACACGGTGCCGGTGCTCTTCCCAGGTCCCACGGTCGACGCCGGCTCGCTCACCGTCATCGCCCAGGCCTGTCGCGACGCCGAACGGATCCGCTTCGATTACACCAAGCGCGACGGCGACAGCGCCTCCAGGTCGGTCGAGCCGCACTGGCTGGTGTCGTACGGGCGCCGCTGGTACCTCGTCGCGTACGACGTCGACCGGCAGGACTGGCGCAGCTTCCGCATCGACCGTCTCGTCGGGCCGACACCGACGGGAGCGCGGTTCCGCCCGCGTTCACTGCCGGGCGACGTCGACGCCGCGAGCTACGTCCGTGCCGGCATCGCGCGCGCGCCGACCCGCTACCAGGTGACCGTCGACGTCGCCGCGCCCGCCGCCGACGTCGAGAAGGTCGTCGACCGCTGGGGCACCGTCGAGCCGCACAACGAGCGCTCGTGCCGACTGCAGATGAACGTCGACACCCTCGACTGGCCGGCCCTCGTTCTCGCCGCGGTCAACGCGGAGTTCGAGGTGGTCGGCCCCACCGAGCTGCGCGACTACCTGCGCGGCGTGGGCGAGCTGTTCACCCGAGCGGCGTCGTAGCGGGTGTCAGCCGGCGGGCTTGCGTGCCTTCACGATCGCCGAGTGCATGCCGTCGGCGACCTGGTGCGTCCTGACGATCTCCACGTCGGCGAAGCCGGCCGCGACCAGCCCGTCGCGGTACTCGGTCTCCGACAGCGCGCCCGCGATGCAGCCGACGTAGTCGCCGCGCTCGGCGCGGTCTGCCGGCGTCAGGTCGTCCTCGGCGACGACGTCGGTGATGCCGAGCCGTCCGCCCGGACGCGTCACACGGTAGGTCTCGGCGAAGACCGACGGCTTGTCGGTCGACAGGTTGATGACGCAGTTCGAGATCACGACGTCGACCGTGTCCGCCGGAAGCGGGATCGCCTCGATCGCCCCCTGCAGGAACTCGACGTTGGTCACCCCCGCCCGCTCCTTGTTGGCGTTCGCGAGCGCGAGCATCTCGTCGGTCATGTCCAGCCCGTACGCCTTGCCGCTCGTGCCGACGCGCCGCGCTGACAGCAGGACGTCGATCCCGCCGCCCGAGCCGAGGTCGAGCACCGTCTCACCCTCGCGCAGGTCGGCGACCGCGTGCGGGTTGCCGCAGCCCAGGCTCGCGGCGACCGCCTCGACCGGCAGGCTGCCGCGCTCGCCGGCGTCGTACAGGGCGCTGCCGAATCCCTCGGTCAGCTCGTCTGCGGGGGTTCCGCAGCAGCTGTCGTCCGCGCAGCACGCGGTGCTCGATCCAGTGGACGGGTCGGTCACCGCGAGCGCCGCCGCGGCGTACCGCTCCCGCACACGCTCGCGCAGAGCGTCGGCCTGCTCGTTCATGATCTCCTCCTGGATAGACGGACGTCGATACAACCGAGCTTGCCATCTGTATCGACAAGCGTCAATATTGAAGGATGTCGATGTCACCGTGCTGCCCGCCCCTCGTCGACGCCCCACTCGGCGACGCCGATGCGGGCGACCTCGCCCGCACGTTCAAGGCGCTCTCCGATCCCGTGCGGCTGCGCCTCCTCTCGCTGATCGCCTCCGACGAGGGCGCCGAGGCGTGCGTCTGCGAGCTGACCGGGGCGTTCGACCTGTCCCAACCGACGATCAGCCACCACCTGCGGGTGCTGCGCGAGGCGGGGCTGCTGACGAGTGAGCGCCGCGCCACCTGGGTCTACTACCGCGTCGTCCCTGAGCGGCTCGACCGGCTCGCCGGCGTCCTGCAGGGAGAGCGGCTCACCGTCTGAGTCGCAGGGAGGCGCAAGCCGCACCCAACGCATATGCAAGCGGTTCGGCCTGTGCTGGCGGTGTTGGTCAGTGCGGGAGGGGCGCATGCTGCGGATCCACTTCACCTGCGACGACCTCGCGCGCACGACGATCGCCGCGGGGCCGGACCCGTTGTGGGAGCTCCTGTTGAGCCTGCACGTCATCCAGCACGGCAGGGGAGAGCTGGTGTACGGGCCGTGGCGGCGGGAGGCACGCCGGCGGCTGCCGAGGTCGGCACAGCTGCTGTTCGACCTGGCGCCGCCGCGGGGATACTCGCCGGACTTCCTCACGCCCACCTACGGCGCGACCGACCTGGACGAGGTTCTCGACGCCATGCGGTCGACCCCGCGGCAGCAGGTCCGGGCGGAGTTGGAGCAGCTCGCAGGGTGCAAGGCGATGACACCGTGGATCAGACGGCTCGCCCGCGCGGACTCGTCGGTGATGCGCCGGCTGGCCGATGCGATGCGCGGGTACTACGGGAACGTCCTGAAGCCGTATTGGCTGTCGCTGAACCAGCGCGTCGCGGTCGATCGTGCGCGTCGCATGCGCCAGCTGGGCGACGGCGGTCTCGACCGGTTGTTCGGCCAACTGGGTCCCGGGGTCACCTGGGAGTCGCCGGTCCTCACGGTCCGCGGCCTCCGTGGCGGTGACATCCACCTGCGCGGCCGCGGGATGACCGTGCTGCCGTCGTACTTCTGCTGGGCCGCGCCGACGAAGCTCAGGGACGCCGAGCTGCCGCCGGTGCTCGTCCACCCGATCGTGCACACTCCGGGCGACCTGCGCCCGGACGGTACGGCGGCGACGGACCAGGACGTGGCGCTCGCCGACCTGCTCGGGCGGACGCGCTCGCTCGCCCTGCGGGCCATGGCGCGTGGCTGCACGACCACCGAGCTCGCCCGCGCCTGCGACGTCCGGATTGCGGCAGCCAGTCGCCATGCGACCGTGCTCAGGGAGGCCGGCCTGATCACCACCCGGCGACGCGGTGGCGCCGCCGTCCACGAGATCACCCCGCTGGGCGCCGAGCTGCTGGACGGCGGCGCCACCCAGGCGTAGGCGCGCAGGTCATCCGGCGGCGACCGGTGCCTGGCCCTACGTCTGCGATGGTGTCACGTCCAGGGTGGGACCGAAGACCGTCTCGGCTGCCTCGAGAGTGCGCTCCCGTTGCGGCGCGCTACCCACGGCACGGTTCGAGCCACCAGCAGCCGACCCCTGTGCTCATGACCCTCGAGTGCCAGCCCGGCACGGGACGTTTGTCCGGAGATGCGCGGTTTCGATCCAGGTCGAAACCCTGGCGTCGCGTGGGCTGCGCGGTCTTCACTTAACGAGTCAGTCCTCAGTGTTCTAGGGAGTGATCGTGTCCAGGCGGATTCTGGCCGGCGGCCGTGGGTCGCACGCACCGGCCGACCCGTTCGGGCAGCGCGATCTCGGTCTCATTCTCCAGGGCCGCCACCTGTTGCCTGACGGTGGAAGGGGTGTAGCCGAGGTGCGGCACTGCGGCGGCCACCGACCCGCTGGTGACCACCGCCAGGGGAGAACCTGAGCCCAACTCATAGCCATGTAACACGAAGCGTTACCAGAAAGGGGTCTGTTTCGAGTCTTTAGGGGCTCAGTTATTCGCCGGATCTCGGATCGAAATTGACGTGCTATTTGTTAGGAGTGTCGCCTTGACTACTCGTTTCGCGCAGGTTTGTGCCAGCATTTCTGGCCGTGAGGGCCGCATTGCGGCGGCCGTCGCCGTGGTCGCCATTGCCGCGGCAGTACTGCTGTTCGGTGACCCGCAGGTGATCGGTATGACGTACAACTGACGCCCGTGTGGTGCGCGTCTTGAGTCCCCGATGAGCTTGACCTCATCGGGGACTCAAACGCGCACCAGGGCCTGTGTCACAGGCGGGCCGCCCTCGCCTGGTCGTTCCCCACGGACCGAAGACGGAACTGGAGCCGTCCGGCATGCGCGTTTCACTGAGGCGTTCCGAAGCCCCGCGGGGCGAACCGCCGCGGCGATCAGCAGTGTCCCCGGCCGTTGCACTGGGGACGCTTGTGGTGCTCGCGCCCGCCGTCTTGGCCACGGACTGGCTCGCACGCTCGCTGGAGTCCCGCAACAGCAGCAACCCCGCGGAGACGACTGCGGAGATGACGTGGTGGGACGTCATCTCCGCAGTCGTCCAGCACGCCCTGATCCTCGCGGCCGTCTTGGTCGCGGTCCGACTCGCGACTGGGAGGATCGCAGCGCCGAGCCTCGGCCTGCGCCGGACGCCATGGCGCCCGGCGATCGCCAACGCCGCCGTGATCTACAGCGCCTATGTGCTCCTGGCCGCGCTGGCCTCCGCGATCCTCGGCCCACCCCCTGCACGCGACAGTGCCAACGCACTGGCCCAGGTCGACGCCGACAGTCTGCTCATCATCTACGCGGTCACCGCGTGCGTCCTCGCCCCACCGATCGAAGAGTTGTTCTTCCGCGGCTTCCTCTTCCCCGCGCTGCGTAGCCGTCTCGGCACCGTCCCGGCGGTCCTGCTCGCAGGCGCACTCTTCAGCGTGGCACACGCGGCACCGCCGGCTGCCATGCTCCAGCTCGCACTACTCGGCGTCACACTGTGCACCCTCTACCAGCGCACCAGATCATTGCTGCCGGGCATCGCCGTACACGCCGCGCACAACGCCGTCGCCTTCGCAGCGATCACCTCACTGTCCCTACCCGCCACCATCGGCCTCATGCTCGCCGCCGCGCTGACCACCATCGCGATCACCTCAGCTTTCGCCGTCAGCACGCACAACGAACCGACGGCCACCCACCCCGCCTGAAGGGCATTGCCCTCTGGGTCAGATCCCACCGACCTCAGCCTCGCCGGCTGGGACCGCGACCTCAAATGTGCGATCGATCGTCCGCCATCCGGCCACTCCGACGGCGCGGCGCGTTCCTCGACGGCAATGCAGCTTCCCCGACGAAGTGCTGATCGAGTACATGCAGTGGTAGCCGTCAGCCGGTGGCCGGCGGGTGCCGGGCGAGGAACGGCAGGGTCGCCGTGGCTAACCTGCGGGTGTCCTCGGCCATCTCCAGCGCCGGCCACCGGTCCGCGGCGTACCAGCCGGCCGGGTGCTCGGGCGGGGTCACCGGCTCCGGTGACCTGGCGACGGCCACGTAGAGGTGGTCGACGTGCAGGTGCGGCGCGGCGAGGTGGTTGTCGCGCTCGATCGGGTGCTCGGAGATCCACCATGGGGCCGCCACAGCGGCGGCTCCGGGCAGGTCGTCGAGGACGGGTGTGCCGGGCGGGGGCAGCAGGTCGACCTCGAGCCCCGACTCCTCGCGGATCTCGCGCAGCACGGCTTGCTCGGTGTTCTCGTTCGGCTCCAGATGTCCGCCGGGCGGCAGCAGCAGGTGCTGCAGCGGGTGCTCGATCAGGCACAGCCGCCAGTCGTCGCCGTGCGGGGACCAGACGAGTGCGCTCGCGGTGAGGTGCTTGACGGTCACGTCCGTTGTCTAGCAGAACGCCGAGGTGGCCGCGCGGACGGCGCCAGGTGATTACCCGCGAGGGCGTCACGGCCGGTGCGGTACCCTGGTGCCATGCGAGCTCGGCTGCTCCTTCGCCGGCCGCACTGACGGACCGGATTCCGAAGTCAGTGCGGCGACCCCTCCTGTGCGAGGGGTTTCTTCGTCTCGACAGCCGATCCAGGGAGCGAGGATTCGATCATGAGCGCGACCGACGCGCGCACCGAGCCGGAGGTGCCCGACGAGGCGCCGTACCGCTACACCCCCGCTGCCGCCCGCGAGATCGAGGACAAGTGGCAGGACCGGTGGCAGAAGCAGCGGGTGTTCGAGGCGCCGAACCCGGCCGGCCCGATGGCCGAGCCCGAGGCGATCAGGGGTCGGGAGAAGTACTTCATCCAGGACATGTTCCCGTACCCGTCGGGTGAGGGGATGCACGTCGGGCACCCGCTCGGCTACATCGGCACCGACGTGCTGGCGCGGTACAAGCGGATGCTGGGCTACAACGTCCTGCACACCATCGGGTTCGACGCCTTCGGGCTGCCGGCCGAGCAGTACGCCGTGCAGACCGGCCAGCACCCGCGGGTGACGACCGAGCGCAACATCGCGACGATCCGCCGGCAGTTCCGGCGGATCGGGCTGGGCCACGACACCAGGCGCAGCATCGAGACGATCGACCCCGCCTACTACCGGTGGACCCAGTGGATCTTCCTGCGCCTGTTCCACTCGTACTACGATGAGGCGCAGGACAGGGCGCGTCCGGTGACCGAGCTGGTCGCCGCGTACGAGAGCGGCGAGCGGCCCACGCCGGACGGTCGGGCATGGGCGCAGCTGACCGAGCCCGAGCGCCGCAGGATCGTCGACGGGCAGCGGCTGGCGTACGTCTCCGACGTGCCGGTGAACTGGTGCCCGGGGCTGGGCACGGTGCTGTCCAACGAGGAGGTCACCTCCGAGGGGCGCAGCGAGCGCGGCAACTTCCCGGTGTTCAAGCGCAGCCTGGGCCAGTGGATGCTGCGGATCACCGCGTACGCCGACCGGCTGATCGACGACCTGGACGACATCGAGTGGCCCGACCCGGTCACGGTCATGCAGCGCAACTGGATCGGCCGCTCGCACGGCGCGAGCGTCACCTTCCCCGCTGCGACGCCCGCCGGTGACCCGCGCGGCATCGAGGTGTTCACCACCCGCCCCGACACCCTGTTCGGCGCGACGTTCATGGTCCTGGCGCCCGAGCACCCGCTGGTCGACGAGCTGGTGCCCGAGGCCTGGCCGGACGCCGGGCTGCCCGCGTCGTGGACGGGTGGCGCGGCCACGCCGGTCGAGGCCGTCCGCGCCTACCGCGGGGCGACCGGTCGCATGAGCGACGTCGAGCGGCAGGTCGAGTCGCGGGAGAAGACCGGCGTCTTCGTCGGGGCCTACGCGACCAACCCGGCCAACGGCAAGCGCATCCCCGTCTTCATCGCCGACTACGTCCTGCTGGGCTACGGCACCGGCGCGATCATGGCGGTGCCGGGGCAGGACGAGCGCGACTGGGCGTTCGCGGAGAAGTACGACCTGCCGGTCCTCCGCACCGTGCGGCCGCCGGATGACTTCGACGGCAAGGCGTACACCGGCCCTGGGCCAGCCATCAACAGTGCCAACCCCGCCGAACAGCTGAGTCTGGACGGCCTGGGCATCGACGATGCGAAGGAACGCATCATCGCCTGGCTGGAGGACACCGGCCACGGCACGGGCACCATCACGTACAAGCTGCGCGACTGGCTGTTCAGCCGCCAGCGCTACTGGGGTGAGCCGTTCCCGATCGTGCACGACGAGCACGGCCCGATCGCAGTGCCCGACGACCAGCTGCCGGTGCTGCTGCCCGACGTGCCCGACTACGCGCCGAAGACGTACGACCCCGACGACGCAGACAGCGAGCCGCAGGCGCCGCTGTCGCGCGCGACCGAGTGGGTCGAGGTCACGCTCGACCTGGGAGACGGGCCGAAGCCGTACCGGCGCGAGACCAACACCATGCCCAACTGGGCTGGCTCGTGCTGGTACGAGCTGCGCTACCTGGACCCTCGCAACGACGAGATCTTCTGCGACCCGGAGAACGAGGCGTACTGGATGGGTCCTCGCGGCGAGGGCCACGCGGGCGGCGTCGACCTGTACGTCGGCGGCGTCGAGCACGCCGTGCTGCACCTGCTGTACGCCAGGTTCTGGCACAAGGTGCTGTACGACCTGGGTTACGTGACGAGCAGGGAGCCGTTCCACCGCCTGTTCAACCAGGGCTACATCCAGGCGTACGCGTACACCGACTCCCGTGGCTTCTACGTCCCGGCCGAGCAGGTCGAGGAGGTGGTCGAAGAGGGTATGACGACGTACCTGTACGAGGGCACGCCTGTGCGGCGCGAGTACGGGAAGATGGGCAAGAGCCTGAAGAACATCGTCACACCCGACGATATGTGCGAGCAGTACGGCGCCGACACCTTCCGCGTCTACGAGATGTCGACGGGTCCGTGGGACGCGTCGCGCCCGTGGGAGACCAGGGCCGTCGTCGGGGCGCAGCGGCTGCTGCAGCGGGTGTGGCGCACCCTGCTGGACGAGCGCACCGGCGAGCTGCGGGTGGTCGACGAGGACGCCGACCGCGAGACCCGCGTCCAGCTGCACCGCGCGGTCGCGGGCATCCGCGCCGACTACGAGGGCATGCGGTTCAACACGGCGATCGCGAAGCTCACCGAGCTGAACAACCACCTGACCCAGTCGGGCGGGCCGACCCCGCGCGAGGTGGCCGAGCCGCTGGTGCTGCTGCTGGCGCCGATCGCCCCGCACGTCGCCGAGGAGCTGTGGGAGCGCCTGGGACACGACGAGACGCTGGCGTTCGAGCCGTTCCCCGAGGCCGACCCCGCCTACCTGGTGGCCGAGACCGTCGTCTACCCGGTGCAGGTGGCCAAGAAGGTCCGCGGCCGCGTCGAGATCGCAGCCGACGCGAGCGAGGACGAGGTGCGCGCCGCGGCCCTGGCCGACCCGGGCGTCCAGCGGGCACTCGACGGCCGTGAGCCGCGCAACGTCATCGTCGTGCCCGGCCGCATGGTCAGCATCGTCGTCTAGCCCGGCTCATCCGCCGGCGAGGCGGACCCGGTCGCGGTCGGCCATCCGTGCGCTGAACTCGTCGTACGGGTAGTACGTCATGCCGCCGCGGCCCCTGATCGCGCGGACGCCCCGGTCGTCGATCTCGAACGTCAACCGCTCGCCGGGTGAACGCAAGCCCGACGACTCGCGGATCAGCAGCGTGTCGGCGTCCTCGACCGCGAGCTCTGTCGGCTCCTCGGCGGGATCGGCGTCCGCCGGGCTGAGGCCGTACAGGCGGTCGCCGAGGCGCACGATGTCGAGGACGCCCCACAGGTTCGCGAACCTGCCACAGAACCTGTCGAGCACCTCGGGCGCGACCGCGTCACGGTCGCCGTCGCGGTCGGTGTCGGCCGTGAGGTCGATGAGCTTGACGACTCCGGTGGCGAGCTCCGCTGCGGGACCGTCGATCGCGTTGGTGAGCACCGAGACCGCGAGGCCGGCCTTCGGGTCGACCATGGAACGGGTGGCGTGCCCGGGGTAGCCGCCGCCGTGGCCGACCATCCGGCGGTCGCCGGTCCTGCTGACGGAGAGCCCGAGCCCGTACCAGGTCTCGCCCTCCTTCACCTCCCACTCGTCGCGCTGCATCAGTCGCTTGCTCCCGTCGGTGAGGAGTCGGGTGGCACCGAGGACGTGCGCGGAGAGGTAGCGGCACAGGTCGCGGGCGGTGCTGGTGAAGCCGGTGGCCGCGGACATCGCGCGGGTGTCGACGTGGTCGATCGGCACGCGCGTGTCTGCGTACGACAGTGCCGAGTAGCCGGTGGCGAGGTCGCCGGCACGCGCCGGGTCGAGCTCGGGTGCGGTGTCGGTCAGGTCGAGCCGGTCGACGATCTTCGCGCGCACGTAGTCGTTGTACGACCGGCCGGACGCCGACTCGACCACGAGTCCGAGCAGCGCGTAGCCGATGTTGGAGTACTTGAACCGCGTGTTGGCCGGCAGCACCGAGCCGTCCCGCTCGACGACCGCGCGGAGCCCGGCCTCGTCGGGGAACGGACGGTCGAGCTGCCAGTGGTCGGCGTCGTCACCGTCGCGCGTCACGCCACCGCCATGGGCGAGCAGCTCGCGTACGGTCACCGGCGCGAGGTCCGCGCACGCGTCCTCCAGCCAGTCGACGTGCGTGCCGACCGCGTCGTCGAGCCGCAGGGCGCCCGCCTCCGCCAGCTGCATGACCGCCGTGCCGGTGAACGTCTTGGAGTGCGACGCGATCCGGAACAGGTGGTCGGGCGTCAGGGCGACATCGCTCTCGACGTCGGCGTGACCCGACGCGGTCGACAGCACCTCCTCGTCGCCGAAACCGACGGCGGCCTGGACGCCGGGCACGCGCAGGTACCGGCGCCGGAACGACAGCCAGTGCTCGGCGTACGCGGCGGCGGAGCGGACGAGGGCAGCGGTGAGGGGAGGGGGAGTCGGCATGGAGCCGACCGTATCGCTCGACCTGCCGGAATCTCGGCCCACTCTGGCGCGCTGAGATCCCGACAAGTCGGGCAGGCCGGTACTGTCGCGCCATGGGCCACCGCGTCGCCGTCGTCACCGACTCCACGGCGTACCTGCCGCCCGACGTCGTGGCGCTCCACGACATCACCGTCGTGCCCCTGCAGGTGCTCGTCGACGCGGTGCCGGGCGACGACGGCGTCGACATCACGGCGCTCGACGTGGCCGAGGCGTTGCGCGCCAAGCGGCGCGTGACGACGTCGCGGCCCAACCCGGAGAGGTTCGTCCACGCATACGAGGAGGCGGCACGTGCCGGAGCCTCGGCGGTCGTCTCCGTTCACCTGTCGGCCCGGATGTCGAGCACGCTGGACAGCGCGCGGCTCGCCGCGAAGTCCGCGCCGGTGCCGGTCGAGGTCGTCGACTCGCGCCGCATCGGCATGGGCCTCGGCTTCGGCGTGGTCGCGGCGGCGGAGGCCGCCGCGGCGGGTGCGGACGCGGCGACATGCGCTGCGGCCGCGGCGGAACGGTCGACGTCCACCGACGTGTTCTTCTACGTCGACACGCTGGAGTACCTGCACCGCGGCGGCCGGATGGGCGCCGCGACGAGCCTCGTCGGCAACGTGCTCATGGTGAAGCCGTTGCTGCGCATCCACGACGGCCAGATCGCGTTGCTGGAGAAGGTGCGCACCTCGGCCAAGGCGCTCGTCCGGCTGGAGGAGATCGCCGTGTCGTCGGCGTCCGGCGCTCCCGGCACCGTGGTCGACCTCGCCGTCCAGCACCTCGCCGCCCACGAGCGCGCGGGGAGCCTCGCCGAGAGCCTGCGGGGGCACCTGCCCCGCTGCCGGCGTCTCTACACCGGCGAGGTCGGCGGCGTCGTCGGCGCGCACGTCGGGCCCGGCATGATCGCAGTGACGGTGTCACGCCACCGCGCCTGATCCTTCCCTGCAGGCGGATACGAGGAGAGGCGATGACCGACGCGACGACGTTGGCACCGTCACCTTCGCCGTGGGAAGTACCCGAGTGCTCGCCGCCGTGACTGCAGGATCAGCCCTTGAGGGCGCCGGTCGTCAGGCCCTTGGTCACGTGGTCCTGCAGCAGGGCGAAGACGATGAGCACCGGCACGACCGTCACCATCATGCCGGCGAAGAGCGTGACCCAGTTCGTGCCGTAGTCGGCGGACTGGCCGAGCTGGAACAGTCCCAGCGGCAACGTCATGTACTCCGGCGAGTGGATGAACACCAGCGCGTAGAAGAACTCGTTCCAGTTGTTCAGGAAGCTGATGATGCTCACCGACGCCAGCGCGGGGCCGAGCAGCGGCAGGATGATCTGCACGAACGTCCGCGTCGGCCCGGCGCCGTCGACGGCTGCGGCCTCCTCCAGCTCGTACGGCAGGGTCTTCATGAAGCCGACGAGCACGAACACGTTGAGCGGCAGGTTGTACGTCGCGTAGACGAGGATCAGGCCCGTGCGGCTGTCGAGCAGGCCAAGCTCCTGCAGTGTCAGGTACAGCGGGATGAACGTCACCATCCACGGCACCATCAGCCCGGCGAGGAACAGGCTGAGCACGAGGTTGTTGACCCGGAACGGGATGCGCGCGATCGGGTACGCGGCGAACGCCGACAGGGCGACGCCGAGCACCGTCGCGGTGACGCTGACGAGGATGCTGTTGCCGAAGAACGCGCCGACGTTGGCGTTGTTCCACGCGTTCGCGTAGTTCTCCCACCGCCAGGTGTCGGCGGCGCTCCACGGGGGAGTGCCGATGAACTCCCTGTTGCTCTTCATCGAGGCGTTGAACACCCAGACGAACGCGCTGATCGTGGAGAACGCGATGGACCCGAGCAGCAGGTAGAAGAACAGGTGGTAGCGGCGGAACGGCGCGCGCGCCTCCCGCTTCGTACGCCTAGTACTGGACGTCGTCACGTTTCAACACCTTGTTCAGGACCTGGGCGATGACGAGCATCAGGACGATGAGGACGACGCCCATCGCCGCCGCGTAACCGAACTCGATGTGGTCGAACGCGGCTCGGTACATCAGCGTGCCCACGATCTCCGTGGACTTGAACGGGCCACCGTCGGTCATGATGAAGACGAACGCGAACGCCTGCATGCTCTGCACGATCCACAGCACGATGAGCACGCGGAACAGGTCGCGCATCATCGGCAGCATCACCGTCCAGAACAGCCGCCACTCGCCCGCGCCGTCGATGCGCCCCGCTTCGAGCACGTCCTTCGGCAACCGCTCGAAGCCGGCACAGAGCAGGACCACCCAGATCCCGATGCCGTGCCACACCGAGGTGAACGCGACCGCGGGCAGCGCGGTGGCGGGGTCACCCAGCCAGGTACGCGCGAGCACGTCGAGGCCGACGCCCTTCAGCGCGGGGTTGATCAGGCCGAGCGTCGGGTGGTAGAGGAACTTCCACAGCAGCGACACCACCGCGACCGACAGCACGATCGGCGCGAACACGATGAACCGGAAGAAGCGCTCACCGTGCAGGCGCTGGCTCAGTCCCCACGCGATGGCGATCGCCGGCGGGAAGAGCATGCAGCCGCCGACGAACGTGAGCATGAACGTGTTCTGCAGCGCGTTGTAGTAGGCGGGGTCGCCGAACAGCTGCTGATAGTTGGCGAGGCCGGCGAACGTCGACCGCCCGGTGCGGGAGAACTCGCTGAGCGAGATGCCGACGGTCCTGACGAGCGGGTAGACGAAGAAGACGCCGAGCAGGGCGAGCGCGGGCAGCAGGAACGGGATGACGATCCTGCGTTGCGCGAGCTTGTGCATCGCCTTCTCTCCCTGGTCCCGTGACCGCCGGCCACAGGGCCGGCGACCAGGGGACCACCCGGTCAGTTCTTGTGGTACCTGCGCAGTGCCTTGTCCAACCGTTGCAGTGTCTCGTCGGCGTCCTGCTTGCCGAAGAGCAGCCGGGAGATCTCCGGATAGATGACGTCCTTCGCCTTGCTCGTGGAGATGCCGTAGTCACGCGGCTGCAGCTTGTCGGCTCCCTTGATCACCTTGTCGATGCCCTCGAGCCCAGGCGGGCTCTTCACTCCCTGGACCGCGGACACCTCGCCGGTCTTGTCACCGCGCTCGGTCTGGGTCTCGACGCTGGTGAGCCTGCGGCACCACTCCAGGGCCAGCGGCTGCACCTCGCTCTCGGCCGAGATCGAGACGTTCTGCGCGGCGGCCATGACGGACTTCTGGTCACCCGCGCCGCCGGTGACCGCGGGGAACGGGATGACGCCGAGCTCGAAGTCCTTCGGGATGACGTCCTTCATCTCGCTGACCAGCCAGCTGCCCATCAGGATCATGCCGGCCTTGCCCTGGAAGAACTGTGCCTGCGCCGCGGTGAAGTCGGTGCCCTCGAAGCCCTCGAGGAACGCCTTGTCGTCACGCAGCTGCTGCAGCTTCTCCAGCCCGTCGAGGAAGCCGGGGTCGTCGGTGATGTGGCCCTTGCCGCCGGTGAGCACCGCACGGGCCTTGTCGTACCCGACGGTGCGCAGCCACAGGTGGTCGCTCCACATGCCCATGTACGGCTCGAAGCCGCCGGTGAGCGCGATCGGGTCGACGCCGGCCTTCGTGAGCTTCGCGTTGGCGGCGAGCAGCTCGTCCCAGGTGGTCGGGGCCTTGATGCCGTTGTCCGCGAACAGCTTCTTGTTGTAGAAGAGCGCGTGGACGGACAGCTCGGACGGGATGCCGTAGATGCCGCCGTCCTTGGACTTCATGAACTGGACGACCGACGGGGTGAAGCTGTCGAGCCACGGCTTGCCGGTCGCCGGGTCCTGCTGCTTCAGGTACGGCGCCAGGTCGAGCAGGAAGTCGTCGTCCGCCCAGGCCTGCAGGTTCGGGTCGGTCGCGTCGAACATGCCGTAGTCGACGTCGGGCGCGTCACCCGCACGCCACCGCTGCTCGAGGCCGGGCCGTGCCTTCGTGTTGGCGAACGTGAGCTTGACGTCGGTGCCCTGGTGGTCCTTCTCCAGGCCGGTCGCGAGGTCCTCGAGGAACGTGTAGCCCGGCGTGCCCTTGGCCGGGAGGACGCCGACCTCGAGCGGGCCGCCCTTGATGTCGTCCTGCCAGGTCTTGACGTCGGGGGCCTCCTCGTTGCCGCCGCCGCCACCGCAGGCGGTGAGGCCGAGGCAGCACACGGCAAGCGCCGCGACGATTCGCGCTCCCCAGCTGGTGCGGGTTCTCATCCGGGTCCTCCTTCGTTCGCTCGCCGCCCGACGAACTTCTAGAATATCGAAAGAAGTTCTCTGAATTCGTAGAAAGTACTCCGCTGGTCCGGCTCGCACAAGGGCTCAGGCGGTGGGTGTGGGGAGCAGGTCGCTGAACTCGTCGAGGAACCTGTCGATCACCCGGACCTCCTCGTCGTCGAGCAGGTGTGCGGGTTCCCGACAGTAGCTACTCGCGAACAGTCCGCGACGGACGGAGATCAGCTTCTCCGCCGCGATGATCCGTTCGGTGTCGAGCATCCAGTAGGAGATGTACGGCAGCAGCTGGCGGTGCAGCTCGTCACCGCGCTTCTCGTCGCCCGAGGCGTAGCGCTGCCACATCTCGACGTAGATCTCGGTGAACGAGCAGCCGGGCTGGGTGCCCACGGCGCCCCGCCTGATGGCGTCGGGGAGCTGGACGCCGGCGTAGCCCTCGACGGCGCACAGAGCGGGGTCACCGCCGGCGAGCTCCTCGATGAGCGGGCCTGGCGGGCTCGACTCCACCTTCACCAGCGCGAGGTTCGGGTACCGCGCGGCGAGGCCGCGCAGGATCGTGGCGTCGAGGCTCGTGCCCGTCTCGCTCGGCGCGTACTGCAGGACGACGGGCGTCGGCGCGATCGCCTCCAGCACCGCGCCGACGTGCTGGACGACCGAGCGCCTGGACGGGGTGAGGAAGTGCGGCGGCAGCAGGTTCACCAGGTCGGCGCCCGCCTCGACGACCTCACGCGCGCGGCGTACGGCCAGGATGGTGGCGTGGTCCTGGACGGCGACGATCGCGGCCACGTCGTCGCGGCTCCTGGTGTGGGAGAGCAGCACCTCGGTGAGGCGCCGACGCTCGTCCTCGGCGAGCTTGTGGTACTCCGACGCGAACCCGGGGAACATCACGCTGCTCACCCCGGTGCCGAGCACGTGCGCGACGACGCGGTCGAACCCTTGGACGTCGATCTCGCCCGCGGCGGTGAACGGCACGCCCAGTACCGGTGACACGCCGCGGACGAGCGTCGAGGCGTCGTCACGTTCGTCGACCTTCATGTGTCCTCCTCCTCGCCGAGCAGTGCGCTCAGGTTGCCGCCGAGCACCGCGGCGCGGTCCCCGTCCTCCAATGGCCAGTCGGTGACGCGCCGCAGCTCGGCGGCCGGCACCGTGTAGGGCGCGTCGGTCGAGAAGACCAGTCGCGACGTCCCGATCTCCGGGTCGCGTGCGAGCTCGGAGAGGACGGTGTCCCACGGCGCGTAGCAGGTGTCGCCGTAGACGTTCGGCGCGTGCCGCAGCGCGGGTGCGGCGTCGATCCAGAAGTCCGTCGCGCCGCTGCGACCCATCACGAAGCGCAGGTCGTCGTGCCGGCGCGCGAGGGTCGCGAGCGGCAGGGGCACCGCGCTCGGCGGCGTGCCGGTGCGCACGTACGCGAACCAGCCGGCGTCGGCCGCGAACCGCAGCAACGGGTCGACGAGGCCGTCGAGCAGGTCGAAGCCCTGGAGCACCGAGTCGACGGCCAGCGCACGAGCGCCGTGGTCGCGCGCCCAGGCGAGCTCGTCGAGTGCCGCCTCGCCGCGCCACGGGTTGGCGACGGCGTACGGGAGCAGCCGGCCACCGGCCGCCGCCGCGGCCGTCGTCGTGGCCTCGTTGCCGGCCCGGTTGTCGTACGCGATGCAGCGCTCGTCCGGCGCGACGAGCGCACGGTCGATGCCGAGCGTGTCCATGGTGGTGAGCAGGGTGTCGGCGTCGAGCGCGACCTCGCGGCCGCGCCCCAGGCGCACGTGTGCGTCGACGATCATCGCGCCCCCAGCCGGTCGCCGAGTAGCCGGCGCGGGTTGTCGACGAGCATCGCGGTGCGCTGCTCGTCGGTGATGCCCCAGCCGTCGATCTCGGCGACGCGCGCCACCGCGTAGTCCTGGCTGGGTTTGTCGGACAGGCCTGCGTCGGTGCCGAACAGCACGCGGTCGCGGGGGGCGTGCTCGAGGATCGTGCGCGCGGCGTACGGCGGGGTGCCGCAGATGCACAGGTGGAGGTTCGGGGTCTCCTGGGTGACGGCGAGCGCCTCGCGCCAGCAGTCGTGCAGGCCGCCGTGACCGAGGACCACGGGCAGCCGTGGATGCCGGCGTGCGAGGGCCGCGATCTGTGCGGGCGTCGAGTACGGCGGCGTGCCGTCGTGGCTGAGCAGCACGCTGTCGCCGGCGACGAGTACCTCGCAGATCGCGTCGAGCGCGGGCTCGTGCATGCTGAAGCCCTGCAGCCAGGGGTGCAGCTTGAGGCCGGCGAGCTCGAGCTCGCCGAGGACCCGTTCGGTCTCCGCGACCGCGCCGTCGTGCCGCGGGTTGACCGTGCCGAAGCCGGCGAGCCGGTCCGGATACCGGTGGACGAACGCGGCGAGCTCGTCGTTGGCCTCCGGTGTTGCGTTGAACAGGCCGTCGTGGGCGAGGACGACGGCCGCCTCGATGCCCGCGGTGTCCATGAACGCGACGAACTCGTCGGGTCCGAACGCCGCGCCGGCGAGCCAGCTCGCCGTGCGCCAGGCGGGAGGGTGGGAGTGGAAGTCGATCATGCCCGGCTCTCGCCTCCGTCGTCGTGCGTTGACCGCTCGTGGGCGGCGGTCGCCACCCGTTCGCTCGTCTCCAGTGCGGCGCGACCGGCCGCCAGACCGGGTTCGGGGCGCGTGCGCTCGCCGGTCGCCAGCTCGACGAAGCGGGTGAGCTGGCGGTCGAAGCAGCGCGTCGTGCGGTCGCCGTCGAACTCGACCCGCTCGTACCCGTCCGCCGTCGTCAGCTCGAGGTCGAACGTCGAGCCGTGCAGCACGGCGTGGCCGCGCGGGCCGAGGAACGTGACCTCGCTGCGGGGGAGGGCGTCGGTGAGCCAGCCGAACTCGACGAGCGCGACGGTGGAGTCCGCGTACGTGAGCCGCGCGCCGACGAGGTTGGGAGCGGGGAGGTCGGCGTCGGTGCGCAGGGCCCACGCGTCGTCGACGGTGGGGGAGCTGGCGCCGAGCAGGACGGTGAGCCAGTCGAAGACGTGGGCGCCCTCGTGGACGACGGGCGTGCCGTGGGCGAGCGTACGCCGGAGCCGTGCGGTGTGCTCCTCGTCGTGCGGGTCGCGACGCTCGTCGTAGATGTGCGCCCGGACGAGCAGCGGCCGCCCGAGCCGGCCGTCGCGCAGCCAGCCGGCCAGGGTCTCGATCGCGGGGTCGTGCCGGTACGTCAGCCCGACCTGCAGGCGCGCGGTCTCGTCTTCGGTGAGTGCGTCGTACGCGGCGGCGGCCCCGACGGACGTCGCGACCGGCTTCTCGGCGAGGACGTACCTGCCGGCACGCACGGCGCGGATCGCGAGGTCCGTGGTCACCCACGGTGGCGTCGCGAGCACCACGGCGTCGACGGTGTCATCGGCGAGCACCTCGTCGAGATCGGTGGTGGTGCGTACACCCGACCCGGCCGTCGCGTGTGCCCGGTCGAGCCGCTCGGCCGAGACGTCGACGAGCGCCGCGAGCTCGACCTGCGGGTGCCGCAGCAGCGCGGGCAGGTGCGCGCCGGCGCCGATGTCGCCGAGGCCGGCGAGGGCCGTTCTCATCGAGGGTTCACTTCGATATCTCGAAGGAAGCTTCCGATAACCGAATCATCGGGAGCATCCTGCCGCGTGCGCGCCCGGAGCACAAGCGCCCGCGGCGCCCAGGCCCTCCCCTGTTGATCACGTTCATTCGAAAATGGCTGTCAGGTGGCTGCCTGGGTGAGGGTGACGGTGTAGCCGAGGGTGGTGAGTTGGTGGGTGAGTCGGGCTTTGCGGTGGGCGTGGTTGCCGGTGTGTCGGTTGGTGTGCCAG
>WHST01000029.1 GCA_009379955.1 Streptosporangiales bacterium
CGCCGCCCACGCCGAGGAGTACTCACCCAGACGCTCCAACGCCATCCTGGTCACACGCTCACGCTGATCCTTCGGATACTTCCGGGGCATGATCCACATCCTTCTCAAGAAAGGAAGCGGCATCAAACCCGGGACGCTTCAGCGGTCAACGTGAGGCAGCGGCCCACAGAAAGCCACCCAGGAAAGGCCTCAGTCCCCCAACAGCCCCACATCCGAAGCCCCCAGCGTGGTCGACAGCAGGAGCTCCTTGATGAGGTTGTCGTTGAGCGCGTTGCCCACCGGCTGGCCGACCTCGTCCTCGGTCAGGCCGGGGACGCCGGCGCGCGACAGCCGGGTGCGGATGTCGGAGACCTTGTGCTCCACCTTCTTCGTCGTCCAGCCGGCGTCGGGTCGCAGCTCGGCGAGCCGGGCGGCGGTGGCGCGCCAGGTGAGGGGTTGGGGGTACCTGTCGCCGAGCAGGTAGCGCTGGCCGAGCACCGCGACGGCGAGGCGTTCGTCGTCGTCGAGCTGCCACCGTCGCGGGGGTTGGGTGACGTCGCGGTGGCGGGGGGACGGGCGTTCGCCGGCCACGCCGGTGACGTACAGCTCGAGCAGGTGCTCGCGGGCGCCGGTGCCGCGGATGACGACGGGCGTGTAGCCCTCACCGAGGGGCATCTCCTCGTCGCCACTGGACAGCCGGCGCGGGCCGGGCAGGTGGAGGAGCAGGTGGCCGGTGTTGCGCAGCCACCAGGTGCCGGCACGGTAGGTCAGGGCGCCGTGCTGGCGGCTCACCTTCCGGTCGTCCTCGCCGATGCAGACGTGGACGTCCGGCAGGTTGCGGCCGAACAGGATGGCGCGGCCCTCGCGCGGCCCGATGGCGATGCCGCCGGTGAGCGACAGCGCGAAGAGGGTGCCCGGTTGGGAGGACGGCACGCCGAGCTCGAGGCTGCCGTGTCCCTTCGGCAACCGGTGCGCGTCCATCGGCATCGCGGCGTCGTCCACGTCCCCCTCGGTCCCGGTCTCCGTGTCTGTTGCCGCTCGATTCTTCCGCATGCGCCGATTGTGTTCGCACTCTCGGGGACCCCTCCCCGATACTCGCGCTAGGAAGTCCCCACCGGACCGTCCGGTCCGGAGACTCCGGGAGGAACGCGTGCAGCAGGTATCGACCCGAAGTCGGCGGTATCCGTTGCGGCCGCTCGTCGCCGCCGTCGGCGTCGTCGCCGTGCTCACCTCGGTCCTGCTCGGGGTCGGGTTCGTCAGGTCCGGTCCGTTCGTCCCCACGGCCGACCGTGAGGTGAGCGTCGTCGTCCGGGACTACGTGCGGACGCAGAGCGAGGTGAGAGGCCCGCCGAGGACGCGGTACGAGTACCGGGGGTCGCTGCCCGCTGCGGTGCTCGACCTCGACGGCGTCACTCTCGACCGCCGGACGTACCGCGCGATCTGGTACGACACGTCCGGCGACGGCCACGCGTACGTCGAGAGCAGGCGCAAGAAGTACCTCGCGCAACCGATCCCCGTCACGACCGGTGGGATCGCGCCGCAGGGCACGCTGACGTTCGTGTTCGGGCCGTGGGACACCAGACGCGATCGCTTCGTACGCATCGACGCGCGCACCCAGGTCACGGTGGTGGACGTCCGGTGACGCCTGCACCCACTCACGACCGCCCGGCGTGGGCGGAGGCGTTCTCGGCCGGGCCCCGACGCCTGGCCGCCGGGCTCGCCCTCATCGCCGTGGCGCCGGTCGTCGTCCTGGTCTGCGCCGGTTACCAGCTCGCGGCGTTCGACGACGAGACGGCCTACCACGAGCTGCTCTGGGCGATCCCGCTGCTCACCGTCGCCGCGGTCGCCGGCATCGTGGCCGTCCGCCTGTGGTCCCATCCCGACGAGTGGCTGCGCCGCCGCGCCATGGTGGCGGTCGGCGTCCTCGCCGCCGTCGTGGTCGTGTGGTTCGTGCTGCTGACGACGGCACGTCTCGCGCCGTACTGGACGACGACACTGCTCTGCGTCCCGTCCACGCTGTTCGGCCTCGTCCTGATGCGGCGGGCGGAGCGCAACCGCCGCGTGTCCTGGCTCCTCCTCGCCGCGCCGTTCCTGTGGGGCGCGTGCGTCGCGACGCAGTCCGCGCTGGCGACGGCCGACCTGCGCAACCTCGTGGTCACGCGCCTGGTCACGCCCGGCACGGCGTTCATGTACGTCGACAACGTCGTGACCGCGGTGAACGAGGAGGGACTGAAGGCCCTCGGCGTGCTCGCCGTCCTGGTCGTGTTCGGCAGCAGGATCAACGGCGTCCTCGGCGGGCTCGTCACCGGTGCCGTGGTGGGGATCGGCTTCCAGTTCACCGAGTCCGTCCTCTACATGGCGGGAGGAGACTCCGAGGAGATGCTCTACCAGTTCTGGACCCGGCAGTACGCGGGCCTGTTCGCGTCACACCTGGTCTACACCGGCATCGCCGGCGCCTGTCTCGGCCTCGCCTTCCACTATCGCGGCGCGCTGGCGCGGGTGCTGTGCGCGGGCGCCGGCTTCCTCGCCGCGGTCACGGCCCATGCGGCGTGGAACGTCGCCGTGTCGGTCGGGCTGACGTGGCGTCCCGACAGCTCGGCGCTGCTGATCTTCGTCGCGCAGCCGGTGAACGCGTTCGTCTTCCACAGCCCGTCGATCGTCCTGTTCTGCGCACTCGTCATCGGGGCGCAGCGGTACGAGCTGCGCGGTCTCCGACGTGGGCTGCACACCGAGGCGTCGGTCGGTCTCGGGGCGATCCGGCCGGGTGAGGTGCCGGTGCTGAGCAGTGCCAGCGCACGGTTCCGGCTGCGCCTGCGGCTGCTCGCCCGGCGTGACCTCCGCCGGTACCGACACGTCAGGGCACTGCACGAGGCGCAGCTCGAGCTGGCCTACGTGCACTGGCACCGGGCGCATACGGGCGGCGGTGACGGCGCCGAGAGTCGCCTGCGGAGGCGCATCCTGCGACTCCGCCTGCTCGGCCTCGTCGCGACGCCGGCGCCCGCGGGCACCACGGTCTCGCGACAGGCCCCGCTGCCTCCGGCGGTCTCGCGACAGGAGAGCCCCGCATGACCGCACTCCTGACGCTCGCCGCGTACGCCCCGCCGGACCGCGACTGCGGCGGTGACGTCAACGACGTCGCCGGCTGCGCCGGCATGCTGCCCTGGGTGGGGGTCGGCGTGTCCTGGGGCATCGTCGCCGTGACGCTCGGTGGGCTGCTCGTGATCGCGCTGGTATCGACGTCGGTCGTCACGGTCGGCGGCTCGTGGTTCGAACGCGTCGTGCTCGGGCTCACCCCGGAGCCGCAGACCGAGGTTCCGTTCCCACAGACCGCGCCGGACGACGTGCCACTGCCCGGCACGGTCCCGGAGGAGGCGCCGGGCACGGCTCCGCCGCAGGTCGCCCCCGACGGCGTGCCCCCGCCAGGGGTTCCGGAGACGCCGGGCTCCGAACCCGGTGTCGAAGGGCCGGAGGCGCCCGACGCACCCGACCCAGAGGCCCCGGTGGACCCGGATCCGCTGCCGATGCCCGTAGCCGAACCGCTGCACGCGGAGGACCAGGGCCACGGCACCGACGGCGAGGACGCCGAGGGAGGTGACGAAGGAGACAGCGAGGGCCAGGGCGAGGGCGACAGCGGGAGCGACGACGGCGACAGTCCCGGCCCAGACTCCGACGCCGCCGGCGACGCCCTGCCGGCGGAGGTCACGGCGCTCCTGGACCTGGTCCACTCCCTCTACACGATCCGCATGCGAGCGGTCGAGAAGGCCGACGCGTTCGAGGGTGCCGCCGCGCAGAACGCGGGCGACGCGTCCGGCCGGGCGGAGCTGGCCGAGGCCGCAGCGGCAGCCGCGCGCGACGCGGAGGCCACGGCGGCCGCGGACCTGCCCGCGGTCCCCGGAGTCCTGCGGGACCTCCTGGACAGTCCCGCTCTCGTCCAGGACGACGTCGACGTGGTCGGCTCCGCCGACGCGCTGGCCTTCCTGGCCGTCGCGGTCCACGACGGTCTCGACGGTCTGCGCCGGCTGTACGAGCCCGCGCGGGAGCTGGCCGAGGCGGCGGAGGCGGCGTGGCGTGGACTCCGGGACGCCGGCACCGACGAGGCACGGGATGCGGCGGCACGCGCGGCGGAGATCGCCGACGCTCTGAAGCGGGCCGCCGAGGAGTGGGGCAAGGCCGTCGACGACCTCATCGCCACGCTGGCGAACCGGCTCTACCGGGGGACGTACTCGGCGGCGACGATCGAACGGATCCGCAAGGGCTTCACCAACGCCGCGCCGGGCATCAAGAAGGTCGAGCAGATCCTCACCCCCAAGACCCAGACACCGGTGCCGCCCGCGCCCGGTACCCCGCAGCCGCCGGTGGGCGGGTCGAGCCTCGCGACCGCGGCGATGGTCGTGTACGCGGTCGTCCGGTTCGGGTACGAGCGGTGGCGGACGTGGTGGAACAGGCGGAGGAACCAGTGAACGCAGACGAGCCTGCGGTCGAACCGGACGAGCCCAGGGCGGAGATCACCGGTCGCATCGCACCCGGCGGCGCGTGGTCGTGGCCGCGGCCGGCGGTGTTCGTGCTGGCGGGCGTCCTCGCGATGGCCGTGCTTGTCGGCACGACGGCGGTGGTCCTCGCGGTCACGACCAACGGTGCGTCGCGTGACCCCGCGACGAGCCTCGAGCACTTCCTGCACCACATCGGTCACCGCGACTACGACAAGGCGTGCGCGATGGCCGTCTCCCTCACGGACGAGACGGAACGCCCGTTGCGGGAGGGCAGCCGCAGGTACCGCGAGTGCTTCAGCTCGATGCTCTGGCTCGGCAGCGACCACTGGCGGCGCGTCCACCTGGCGAACGCGCGGGACGCCCGGGTCACCAAGGTCGACCGGGACGAGGTCGCCACGGTGAGCTCGGCGGACATCGTCCCCCGGCTGCCGTCGGTGCGCACGACGGGTCTCGGCGACCCACCGGACCTGGAGGCCGAGGACGCCTACATGCTCAGCGAGGTCGACGGGAAGTGGTACCCCCTCTGGCCGCCGCTGCCGGGGAACTACCTGCCCTGACGTCGCGGCCTCAGCGCGGTGGTGGCAGCTCCGCGGCCGCGTCCTTGGTGAGGTCGGAGGCGATGTCGCAGAGCCTGCTGGTCGGTCCGTCGCCGCGGACGACGAGGTACAGCAGCTCCGCCTTCCGCCAGTCGTGCTCGGAGAAGGTGCGGTACTCCGTCTGCGCCAGGCACGTCTCGTCGCCGTCGCCCTTCGGCTCGACGTACGCCTTGCGCCCGCTGACCCGCATCGGGTGGCCGTCGTCCGCGGCGGACAGCGGCATGTCCCTGTCGAAGAGCAGGTCGACCGTCAGGTCGTTGGTGGTGCTCTCCCAGGAGCATCCCCAGTTGCCGAACCCGACCCGCGGGTCGTTCGCGTCGACGCCGGGGATGCGGGCGAGCGCCTCGTCGTCGAGGAGCCGGCACGCGTCGAGGCCGGCGAGCGACTCGGGCGGGGGTGCGGGGCGCTGCGGGAAGGTGCCCCGGGAGAGCACGTCGACGGCGTGCTCGGTGGCGATGTCGGCCATCGTGCAGAGCTTGGTCGAGCGTCCGTCGTACTGCTTGGCGGTGAGGTCGACTCGATGGTCGTCGGCGAGGAGCACCGTACGGTCACAGGTGCCCTCGCCCTCCGGCTCCCGCACGACGCGCAGGGCACCGACCTTCTCCGTCGTGCCCGCCGGGATGTCCGCGGGGTCGGGAGGCGCGAGCTCCACCGCGACGTCGATCTCCTGGTCGCCCGATGGTTCCACGACGACGTCGCACCGGTCGAAGTTGCCGTACGTGCGGTTGAGCTCCGCGTCGCCGAACCGCTCGTACGTCTCGGCCTGGATGAGTCCGCACGGGTCCGCCGTGTGGGGGTCGTCGATCACCGCACCGGTCGACGCCGCCGGGGTGCCGGCCCCCGCGGCGGTACGTCCCGGCCTGCGGTCGCCGGCAAGCAGGGCGACGGCGGAGACGGTCACCGCGAGCGCGACCGCCGCGGCGGCAACGGTCGTGACCGCGCGCCTGCGCGACCGCCGCCGCAGGGGGACGACGGGGATGTCCCACGTGTCGTCGCCCGTGCCGACGAGCTCGCGGAGCAGGCTCCGGGCGGCGGCCGCCGTGGGCCGTCGCGCCGGGTCGGTGGCGAGCAGGGCGGTGAGCACGGGCACGAGACCGTGCGAGCGGCGCGTGGGCGTCACCTCGCCGGCCGCGGCACGTCCGAGCATGGCCGCCGGGTTGTCCGGCTCGCCGAACGGCGGGGCACCCTCGACGGCGGTGAACAGCGTGGCCCCGAGGGAGAACACGTCGGACGCCTCGGTCGGCTCCGCTCCCCTGGCCACCTCGGGCGCGAAGTAGGCGGGGGTGCCGCCGAAGCCGCCGCTGCTCGTCAGCGTCACGTCACCCCAGGCGGGGCGGGCGATGCCGAAGTCGGTCAGCTTGGCGACACCGTCGTCGCCCACGAGGACGTTGCCCGGCTTGACGTCGCGGTGGACGACGCCCTGGGCGTGCACCGCCTCGAGGGCGCCGGCGATCTGCGCGCCGAGGCGCGCGACGTCGCGCTCGGGCAGCGTGCCGCGGTGCCCCAGGATGTCGGCCAGACTGCGGGACGGGAAGTACTCCATCACCAGCCAGCGCGTGTCGTCGTCGTCGCTCTCGACGTCGTGCAGCGTGATGACGTGCGGGTGGTGCAGGCGGGCCGCGATCCGCGCCTCGCGCTCGGCGCGCCGGGTCGACCCCTCGTCGCCGCCGGCGACCCAGCCCCGTTTGATCGCGACGACCCGTCCCAGCTTCTGGTCGGTGGCGCTCCAGACGACGCCCATGCCACCCGACCCGACCCGCTCGTCCAGGCGGTACCGCCCGGCGATCAGTTGACCGGCGCGCACGGGTCGGTCAGCCGTCCTCGGTGCGGTCGGCCGGCTGGTCCGCGGCGTCGTCGCCCTTCTTCTTCTCGTCCTTCACGCAGATGACGTGGGGAGTGGCGAGATAGACCGTGCGGAACGGCTCGGTGCGGACGACCGCGCCGTCCTGCTTGAAGACCCGGGAGTACGTGACGTCGTACCCGATCGCCGGTGACTCGGGTGTGCAGGTCGGGCTCTTGTCACGGATGGTCTGCGGATTGCGGTAGTTCGACTTCTTGGGCGCCGTGGCGTCGACGTCGTAGTGCTTGGTGCCCCACATCGTCACCGTGATGGACGTGTCGGAGTACGACGTGGTGATGTAGACGCCCGTCTTCGTGTCGTTCTTGAACCGCAGGTCGGGCTGGGTCCACGAGACCGTCGCCTCACGACCGAGCGGGTAGCGCGAGATGTAGTAGCTGTGCGGCTGGTGCTGGACGTCCTTCAGGCCGGCGAAGAACATCGCGTTGAAGGTGGTGGTGGCGATCTGCGAGACGCCGCCGCCGACGCTGTCGACGTGCCGGCCCTCGAGGATCATCGGCGCGGGGACGAACCCCTTCTCCCTGGTGCGCTCGCCGAGCGTGCCGTTGAGGCTGAAGGTCTTGCCCGGCTTGACGAGCGTGCCGTCGAGGATCTTCGCCGCCTGGTGGATGTTGGTCACCCGCGACTCGCAGCAGGGGTGGTTGGTCGTGAAGGCGCTGACCTTCTGCTTGATGCCGAGCGACTCGGCCTTCTTCGTCGTCAGCTTCGGCTCGGCCCCGGACACCGGAGCCGACACCTCGCGGTCATCGGCCTTGCCGAGGACCCGGGCGACCGCCTGGCCGAGGCGCGTGCGATCGACCATGCGGCCCTCGACGGCGGGCACGACCTTCGGCTTGCCGTTCTTGATGGCGAAGGTGGCGTCCTTCGGCTCCTTCTCGAGCTTGTCGAGCGAACGGCCGATGTCGTCGGCGAGGCCCTCGCCGTCGACCTTCGGCGCGAGCTCACCCGCGGCCCCGGTGACGAACTCGGTGTTGGCCGCGATCGCCTTCGGCGACACCGAGAGCTCGTTCTTTCCCGTGCCCAGCGTGACCGGCGAGGCGACCGCGGTGCGTGCCGCGCCCTCGACGACCTTGCGGACGGCGTCGTCGGTGCTCTTGGGCCGGACGGTCCGCGCGCGCAGGTCGAGCGTGCGGTCGGTCGGGAAGGCCGTGCGCACGGTGGCGGCCGCGGCGCGCCGGTCGAGCATGCGCCCGTCGCGCGGCAGCGTCGCGATCGGCTCGGTGCCCTCGTACGTGACCTTGCCCTCGCGCACCTCGCGGTCGAACTTCTTCGCGACGCCTTCGAGCGCCGCCGCAAGCTTCTCCCGGTCGACGCGGACGACCGGATCGAGCTCGGCGCGGCCCGCGATCTGGCGCGCCAGTCGCAGGGGGTTGGGGCTGCGCCCCTCAGCGGACTGCGCCGTCGCCTCGGCGTCGAACACCAGGCCGGCGTCCTTCGGGTCGATCTCGAACGTCTCGTCGTCGACGCGGACCGGGAGCGGGTCCGTCGCCGCGTCACCGAGCTCACGCGAGAGCTTCTGCTCCGCGCCGGCGGCCGACATGCCGCCGATGTCGACGCCGCGGACCGACGTGCCCCGAGGTACGCCGCCGCCCACGTAGACGTAGGCACCGGCGTAGGACAGCAGGAGGGCGCCCACGACGACGCAGGGGATCCAGACGGAGCGGCGGCGCAGCACAGGTAGCGCGCGTCCGAACAGCGCTCTCACGAGACTCCCCCTTCGAGCCTTCGGTACGACCCCTGGAAGTGCAGCAGCGGTCGGGCCGCACCGTCGGGCACGGACGCGGCGAGCACGTCTCCGAGCACGATACTGTGGTCACCCCCGTCGTACACAGCGCGCGTACGGCATTCCAGCACACCGATCGCGCCGGTCAGCACGGGGGCTCCCGTCAACGGCGCCGCCACGTGCGCCACGGCTCCGAACTGGTCCTCGAGCGGACGTCCGCGATGCGCGAACCACCTGCTCGCCGGCTCTCCGTGCTCACCGAGCACGGACACCGCCCAGGTTCCCGCCCGCAGCACGGCGTCGTGGAACCGCGCGACCTTCTCGGCGCAGAACAGCACGAGCACGGGGTCGAGGGACACCGAGGTCAGCGAGTTGACGGTCATCGCGTGGTCGACGTCGCCGTCGCGCGTGGTCACCACGGCGATGCCGGTCGCGAACCTCCCGATGACCTTGCGGAAGTGTGCGGTGTCGACGCGCTCACCGTCGTCAGGTTCTGCGTGCACCCAGGCAAGCTACCCGCCGGGGCGCCCGGGTGCCTGGGCCACCCGCGCGGGCAGGCCGTACCAGGGCAGCAACACGACGCCGAGGACCGACGCGATCGTGCCCGCCAACAGGAAGGCGTAACCCGTGCCGTTGCCCGGGACGACGAAGTCGCCCTCCGGCCGCCCGACCGACAGCATGATCACGGACAGCAACCACGTCGCGCACGGGACCAGCGCGAACATCCGCGACCGGGTACCCCGGCCCACCAGCTGCGGGACGAGGAAGTTGACGACGACGGTGACCGCCACACCCGCCGGCAGGCCCCACAGCCGGACCGGGTGCACGAACGCCTCGACCACGCCCACGACGACGCCAAGGACCGCGAGCACGACGACGAGCGCGACCGCGACCACCACCGCGAGCGCGTCCGGGGTGCCCGTGGCCCTCGGCGCCGACACGCTCACCGCGACGTCGTGGCTACTCGACACCGGCGAACAGATCGTCCTCGCGCCCGTTCGCGCCGGTCGGGCCGAGCGCACCCTTGACCAGGCGGTACGCCTCCAGGCCCATCACCTCGTTGCCGAGATGGTTCGACAACGCGAAGAACGGGAAGTCGACCGTGATCTGAGTGGCGTGCGCCCGCATCGCCTCGGCCTTGCGCTCCGCGTGGGCCGTGCCGTCGATCTCGGTGGTGACCCACTCGCCGGGCACGATCGTCGGCGGGAGCGGAGCGTCCTCGGCGAACCAGTCGCCGAACGGTGACTCCACACCGAGCTCCTTCAGCCGGCGGGTGCCGTCGAGGAGCCGGTCGCGGTCCATGGCGTTCCAGTAGACCTTCGGCACGTCCCACGCCTCGCCGAGGTCGAGCCGGTACGAGGGACCGGCCGCGAGCATCGAGGCGTACATCGTCACCCGGTGCGCCTGCACGTGGTCGGGGTGGCCGTAGCCGCCCCACGGGTCGTACGTCACGAGCACCTGCGGACGCAGCTCGCGGATGACGGCGACGAGGTCGTCCGCCGCCGCGAGCAGGTCGGCGGCCCAGAACGCCTCCTTGCGCACGTCGGACGGCGCGCCGACGCCGCCCTCCTCGGTGTAGACCATGCCGGTGTCGCGGTAACGACCCTCACCGCCGAGGAACCGGTGGTCGGTGACGCCGAGCACCCGCATCGCCTCGGCGAGCTCACCGATGCGGTGCTTGCCCAGGCCGTCCTCCCGTTCGGCGGCGAGGTGCTCGAGCTCGGGGACGAGGATCTCGCCCTGCTCCCCCAGCGTGCACGTCACCAGGGTCACCTGCGCGCCCTCGGCGACGTACTTCGCCATCGTCGCGCCGTTGCCGATCGTCTCGTCGTCGGGATGCGCGTGAACGAGCAGCAGACGCCGCGCGGAACCAGTACTCATGGGCCAAACCCTATGCCGCACCTCGGACATCCTGCCGCCGGTCCGGCCCGCGCCCGTCCCTGCTGATCACGTTGACGTGATCAACGAGGACTTCACCTCGTGCAGGGACGAGGTGAAGTCCACGTTCGTGAGGTGAGGCACCGCGAACGGGGTCGCGACCGTGAGAGGATCGCGCGCGTGTCACGCGAAAACGAGCTCAGCTACCCCCGTCACACCGCCCGCACCCGCAGGTTCACCTTCGGTGCGCCGCGTGCGTTCTCCGTCACCCCGGACGGCAAGCGCGTGCTGTACCTGCGGTCCCGCGCGGGCGACGACCCGATGACCTGCCTGTGGTCCCTCGACGTCGAGTCCGGCGACGAGACCCTGCTCGCCGACCCCGTCGGCCTGCTCGGCGCCGGGGTCGAGGACCTCCCGCCCGAGGAGCGGGCGCGCAGGGAGCGCATGCGCGAGGCGGCCGGCGGGATCGTCGGCTACGCCACGGACGACGCCGCCGACACCGTGACGTTCGCTCTGGGCGGACGGCCGTACGTCGTCCGCGGGGGTGCGGACCCACGCCCCGTCACGGCGAGGACACCGGTGGTCGACCCGCGCATCGACCCCACGGGACGCAGGATCGGGTACGTCCACGCGGGAGCGTTCCGCGTCGCGGACATCGACGGCGACGACCGCGCGCTCGCCGACCCGGCGGACGAGCAGGCCGACGGCGACGACGTCGGCTACGGCCTCGCCGAGTTCGTCGCCGCCGAGGAGATGTCACGCACCCGTGGCTTCTGGTGGGCGCCGGACGGCGAGCGTGTGCTCGTCGCGCGGGTCGACAACGCGCCCGTGCGCCGCTGGTACATCGCCGACCCCGCGCACCCCGAGCGCCCGCCGGTCGAGCACCCCTATCCCGCCGCGGGCACGGCGAACGCCGACGTCCGGCTGTTCGTCCTCGGACTCGACGGCAGCCGCGTCGAGGTGCGCTGGGACCGCGCGGCCTTCGAGTACCTCGCCCAGGTCGTGTGGCCCGCGCAGGGACCGCACCTCGTCGTGCAGTCGCGCGACCAGCGCACGGTGCGGCTGCTGAGCGTCGACCCCGACACCGGCAACACCGCCGTCGTCCGCGAGGACACCGACCCGGCGTGGGTCGAGCTCGTCGGCGGCGTCCCCGCGTGGGCGGGCGACCGTCTCGTGTGGGTGAGCGACGTCGACGGGTGGCGGCGTCTCGTCGTCGACGGCGCGCCGGTGACCCCGGACGGCCTGCAGGTGCGGCACGTCCTCGCCGCGGACGACGACGGCGTCCTGTTCACCGCGTCGACCGAGCCGACCGAGGTGCACGTCCACGCCTGGGGACCGGACGGCTCGGTGGCTCCCGTCACCGACGTGCCTGGCGTGCACGCGGCGGTGCGCGCCGCCGGTACCACGGTCGTCACCTCCACCACCCTCGACGCCGACCTCGGCACGTCGACGGTGACCCGTGCCGACCTCTCGTGGCAGGTCAGGTCGTTCGCCGACACCCCGTCCGTCCGCCCGTCCGTCACGCTCATCCGCACCGGCGAGCGCGAGCTGCGCACGGCGGTGCTGCTGCCGACCGGTCACGAGCCGGGTTCGGCGCGCCTGCCCGTGCTGCTCGACCCGTACGGCGGGCCGCACGCCCAGCGGGTGCTGGCGAGCCGCCGGGCGTTCTACGAGTCGCAGTGGTTCGCCGACCAGGGCTTCGCGGTCGTCGTGGCCGACGGACGCGGCACGCCTGGACGCGGCGCCGCCTGGGAGCGCGCCGTGCACGGCGACCTCGCGACACCGGTGCTCCAGGACCAGGTCGACGCGCTGCACGGCGCTGCCGAGGTGTACCCGGACCTCGATCTCGACCGGGTCGGCATCCGCGGCTGGTCGTTCGGCGGCTACCTCGCCGCCCTCGCGGTGCTGCGCCGTCCCGACGTGTTCCGGGTCGGCGTCGCCGGCGCCCCCGTCACCGACCTCAGCCTGTACGACACGCACTACCAGGAGCGCTACCTCGGCGACCCCGTGACCAGCCCGGAGACGTACCGGCGGTCGTCCATCATCGACGACGCACCGAACCTCACCCGCCCACTGCTGATCATCCACGGCCTGGTCGACGACAACGTCGTCGTCGCGCACACGCTGCGGCTCTCGTCGGCCCTGCTCGCCGCGGGCCGGCCGCACACCGTGCTGCCGCTGTCCGGCGTCACCCACATGGCGTCACAGGAGACGGTGGCCGAGAACCTCCTCCTGCTGCAGGTGCGGTTCCTGAAGGACGCCCTCGGCGACTGACCCGCCTCAGGCTCAGTCGAGGTGGATGATCTCGCGCTGCTTCGCGAAGTGGCAGGCGCTGGGGTGCGGGCTGCCCTCGCGGACGACGAGCTCGGGGACCTCCTCGGCGCAGATGTCCTCCGCCTTCCAGCACCGGGTACGGAACCGGCAGCCGGACGGCGGGTTGGCCGGGCTCGGCACGTCGCCCTCGAGCACGATCTCCTCGCGCTTGCCGCGCAGCGTCGGGTCGGGCACGGGCACCGCGGACAGCAGTGCCTGGGTGTACGGGTGCGTCGGCTCCTTGTAGAGCTCGGCCTGGTCGCCGACCTCCATCACCTTGCCGAGGTACATGACCGCCACACGGTCGGCGATGTGGCGCACGACGGAGAGGTCGTGCGCGATGAAGATGTACGACAGGTTGAACTCGTCCTGGAGCGACTCCAGCAGGTTCATCACCTGGGCCTGCACCGACACGTCGAGCGCCGAGACCGGCTCGTCGCAGATGATGATCTCCGGACGGAGTGCGAGACCGCGCGCGATCCCGATCCGCTGCCGCTGGCCACCGGAGAACTGGTGCGGGTACCTGTTGATGTGGTCGGGGTTGAGCCCCACCACGTCGAGGAGCTCCTGCACCCGGGCGCGGCGGCTGTTCCTCGGCGCCACCTCCGGGTGGATCTCGTACGCCTCGCCGATGATGTCGCCGACCGTCATACGAGGGTTGAGCGACGTGTACGGGTCCTGGAAGACCATCTGGATCTGCCGGCGGATCCGGCGCATCTGCCCCGGCCGCAGCCGCGCGATGTCCTGGTCGCGGTAGAGGATCGAACCGGCCGTCGGCTTCTCGAGCGCCATCAGCAGCTTGGCGAGCGTCGACTTGCCGCACCCCGACTCGCCGACCAGGCCGAGCGTCTCACCCGCCTTCAGGTCGAAGCTGACACCGTCGACCGCCTTCACGTGACCCACCGTGCGCTTGAACACGATGCCCTGCGTCAGCGGGAAGTGCTTGACCAGGTCGCGGATCTCGAGGACGTTCTCCGCGCTCGTCGAGGGCTTAGCGCTCGGCATCGGCGATCACCTCTTCCCAGAAGTGGCAGGCGCTGTAGCGGTTCGCGCCGACCTCGTACAGCGGCGGTACGTCCTGGCTGCAGATGTCGCGGGCGCGGTGGCACCGCGGGTGGAACGAGCAGCCCGGCGGGACCGAGGCGAGGTTGGGCGGCGCCCCGGGGATCGGGGTGAGCTCCTCACCCTTCTGGTCGAGCCGCGGGATGGAGTTCAGCAGTCCCTCGGTGTACGGGTGCGACGGCCTACCGTACAGCTCGTACACCTCCGCGGTCTCGACGATCTTGCCGGCGTACATGACCACGATGCGGTCGGCCACGTCGGCGACCACGCCGAGGTCGTGGGTGATGAGGATCAGGCCCATGTTCGTCTCGGTGCGCAGGTCGGACAGCAGCTTCATGATCTGCGCCTGCACCGTGACGTCGAGCGCGGTGGTCGGCTCGTCCGCGATGAGGACATCGGGTTCGAGCGACAGCGCCATCGCGATCATCACGCGCTGCCGCATGCCGCCGGAGAACTGGTGCGGGTAGTCGTCGACCCGGCTCTTCGCCGCCGGGATGCGCACCCGGTCCATCAGCTCGATCGAGCGCTTCCTCGCCTCGGACTTGGACACGCCGCGGTGCACCCGGAACATCTCGCCGATCTGGTCGCCGACGGTCATCACCGGGTTCAGGGCGCTCAACGCGTCCTGGAAGATCATCGCGATGTCGTTGCCGCGCACCTTGCGCCGCTGCTCCTCGGTGAGCTTCAGCAGGTCGGTGCCGTTGAACTTGATCTCGCCGGCCGGGATGTGCCCCGGCGGCATGTCGATGATCCCCATGACCGCCTGGGCGCTCACGCTCTTGCCGGAGCCCGACTCACCGAGGATCGCGAGTGCCTCGCCCGAGTTGACGTGGTAGAAGACGCCGTTGTTGGCCCGCACCGTCTGCTCACGGGTGCGGAACTCCACGTGCAGGTCACTGACCTGGAGGAGCGGGACCTGCCCGCCCGCACCGGCGCTCCCTGCCGAGTCGGAGCGGCGTTCGACGCCGCCGGCCGTGACCTCGTCCTTCACACTGTCTCCCATCGCGCTCATCGGAGCTTCGGGTCGAAGGCGTCACGGATCGCGTCACCGATCAGGATGAAGCTCAGCACCGTCACGATGAGGAACAGTGCCGGATACATGAGCAGGTGCGGCGAGTCGAAGAAGTAGCGCTGCGCGGCGTTCAGCTGGATCCCCCAGGAGATCTCGGGGAACTGCAGGCCCACACCGAGGAACGTCAACGCCGCCTCCGCGCCGATGATCGCGCCGACGGTCAACGTCATGAGCACCATCACCGACATCACCGCGTTGGGCATGATGTGCCGGAACATCAGCCTGCCGTCCGACGCACCCAACGCGCGGGCCGCCGCCACGTAGTCCATGTTCTTCACCCCCATCACCGCGCCTCGCATGACGCGGGTCTGGGTGGCCCAGCCGAAGGCCACGAGCGCCGCCGACACGGTGACGACGTTCCTCGCCTCGATCCTGGAGAGGAAGAGGATCGCCGCCAGCAGGAAGGGGAAGCCCAGGAAGATGTCGGTGATCCGCTGGAGCAGGCCGTCGACCCAGCCGCCGTAGAAGCCCGAGACCGACCCCACCACGATCGCGACGAAGCCGGCCACCACCGTGACGAGAATGCCGATGATGATGGACGGCCTGGCGCCGTAGATGACCTGGGAGTACAGGTCGCAGCCCTGTGCGTCGTAGCCGAACGGGTGGCCGGGCGACGAGGTCTGCTGCGCGAACTTGAGCTCGCACAGCGTCGGGTCGACGCTGGTCCACAGCCGCGGCACGACCGCCATCGACAGGACGAGCAGCAAGAAGAAGCAGGCGACGAGGAAGACCGGGTTGCGGCGCAGGTCGCGCCACGCGTCACCGGCGAGGCTGCGGGGCTTGCCTGCGGGGCCGCCGCCGTGCACCGGCCACGCCGGCCCACTGACCACCGCCGGCGTGCCGCCTGCGCTCACCGCGGCCGTGGGGTCACTCATAGCGGATCCTCGGGTCGAGCACGCCGTACAGCAGGTCGACGAGCAGGTTGATCAGGATGAAGATCAGCACCAGGGCGGTCGCGATGCCGGTGACGACGGAGAACTCCTGGCGCTGGATCGCCGTGAACACCTCGTTGCCGATGCCGGGGAGGTTGAAGATGCCCTCCGTGATGATCGCGCCGCCGAGGAAGCCGCCGAGCGACAGCCCCTCGAGCGTCACGACGGGGATGAGGGAGTTGCGCAACGCATGCCGCACCACCACCCGTCTTCGCGACAGGCCCTTGGCGGTCGCCGTGCGCACGTAGTCGGACCTGAGGTTCTCCACCAGGCTCGTGCGGGTCAGCCGTGCCGCGGACCCCATGCCGAGTAACGCGAGGATGACCGCCGGCATGATGTACGACAACGGCCAGCCCTCGGCGATGCCCGCGACCGGGATCACGTCGAAACTGAGCTCCCGGTGCATGACGGACGCGTTGACCACCTGGAGCACGATGCCGATGACGAACGACGGCACGGCGATGAAGAAGGTCGCGAACATCAGGACGACGTAGTCGGGCCATCGGCCCCTGCGTAGCGCCGCCACGATGCCGAGCGTGATCGCGAAGATGATCTCGATGACCCACCCGGTGGCGGCCAGCTTGGCCGTCACCGGCCAGCGCTCCGCCATGATCTCGCTGACCGGGCGCTGGTTGAAGTCCATCCCGAAGTCGCCCTGCGCCAGGCCGCCCATGTAGAGCACGTAGCGCTTCCACAGCGGCTCGTCCATGTGGTACCGGTCCCGCAGGGCCTGCACGGTCGCCTCCGGCGGCGGCTTGTCACCGAACATCGCGAGGATCGGGTCGCCCGGCATGAAGTGGAACATCGCGAAAATGAGGAAGGTGACCCCGAAGAACACCGGGATGGCTTGCAGCAGGCGCCGGATGACGTAGCGACCCATGGGACCTCCTGATGGAGCGGTTCAGGACCGGTGGTGGTCGACCACCCTGCTCGGTCGGAAGAAACTTACCTGCTCGGCCCGGCTCTGGTGGACGGTGAGGGACGGCGGGATGACATCGTTATTTCTCGGATGCGCGCGATGGTCAGCCGGTCACCTCGATCTGGTCGTACTTGAGCCGACCAAGAGCGCCGTAGCTCAGCTTGCTGACCCGTTCGGAGTGGACGTCGGTGTTCTGGCCGAACCACAGCGGCGCCACGGGCAGGTCGTCGAGCACCCGATCCTCTGCCTGGTGGTAGAAGGCGATCCCGGCGCCGGGTGACGTCGCGGCGTTGCCCTTCGTCAGCAGCTCGTCGACCTTCTCGTTCGAGTACCCCGCGCCGTTCGACGAGCCGTCGGTGGCGAAGCTCGGCCCGAGGTAGTTCTCCGGGCCCGGGTAGTCCATCAGCCAGCCCCGGCGGAACGGACCGGTGACCTTGCGCTCGTCGGTGGTGACCGTGTAGGCCGCCCACGTCTGCCCCTTCAGCGAGACGGTCACCCCCAGGGTCCTGCTCAGCTGGTTGGCCACGGCCTGCACCCAGTCATCGTTGCCCGCCCCCGTGTTGTACCAGAGGGTGACGGGCGCGTCGCCGAGACCGCCCGCCTCGTCGAACAACCGCTTGGCCTTGCGCGGCTGGAACGTGCACGCCTCACCGCACGGGTCGTCGCGCTTGCCGAACCTGATCAGCGGTGTGACGAGGCCCTTCGCCGGGGTGATGGTGTCGTTGTACAGCGCCGCCGCGATCTGCTCACGGTCGATCGACATCGAGATCGCGCGGCGCACCCGCACGTCCTGGTACTCGTCGAGCCAGAGGGGGAAGCCGAGGTAGACGAAGGTGCTGCTCGGCGAACGGAGGTAGCGGTCGCCGAAGTCCTGCGGTGCGCTGAACCGGCGCTCCGGCGGCACCTCGGTGATGTCGAGATTGCCCGCGATGACGTCGTTGTACGCAGTCGCGGGGTTCGAGTAGATCTTGAACGTGATGGTGTCCGCGCGGCCGGGCCGCCTGCCCTTGAAGTCGAGGTTCTTGGCCAGCTTGATGTACTGGTTGTGCCGCCAGGCCTCGGCCATCCGGTAGGGCCCGTTGCCGATCGGATTCTCCTTGTACTTCGCCCAGTCGCGCTCACGCAGCACCGACTCCGGCATCGGGAAGAAGGCCGTGTAGCCGATGATGAGCGGCAGGTTGGCGTTGGGTGAGTCGAGATGGATCTCGATCGTGTCGTCGTCGACGGCGTCGAGCCCGGTCATCTCGGTCTTCTTGCTCCTCGGGTGGACGTCGGCCGCGCCCTTGACCTTGAGCAGGTCGCTGAAGAAGTAGGAGTTGTTCCAGCCGTTCGCCATGGTGGCGTTCCACGCGCCCACGAACGACTGCGCGGTCACCTGTTCCCCGTTGTGGAACGTCCAGCCCTGCTTGAGCGTGATCCGCCAGTTCTTCTTGTCGGAGCTCTCCACCGAGTCGGCTACGAGGTTGACCGACCCACCCTTCTCGTCGTCGTACCCGGTCAGCCCGGCGAACAGCAGGTCGGTGACCGTGCCGCCCTCGGACTCGTTGGTGTTGCCGGGGATCAGGTCGGCGGGCTCGGTGAGCTGGGCGCTGAAGGACTTCGCGTCGGCGTCGTCGTCGGCGCCCGAGCCGCCGCCGGCGCAGCCGGGGAGCGTGAGCGCGACCGCGAGGGCGAGCGATCCGGCGAGGAAACGGGAGCTCGCGCGCATCACACCTCCCCAGGGGCAGAACCAGCAGGCGAGCGACACTTTCGGCCATCACCGACCCACGCGGAAGTGTCGTTACCCTTTCGTGTCTCAACCCCTATGATCCCCGCCCTGCTGACCTGCGCAAACACACCACTCCGTCACGGTGTGTGCCATGACCTCCGCGTGACCGATGCGACGTCGCCCGGGCCCGGCTGCTGCCGGTGCCCGGGCGACGTCGTCACTCGTGCGTGCGCGCGACGATCAGCCGTCGCTCACCTTGATCTGGTCGAGCATGAGGCGGCCCAGCCCGTTGCGCTTCAGGTTGGACACCTTCTCCGAGTGCACGACCTTGGACGTGCCGAACCAGAGCGGCAGCACCGGCATGTCCTTGAGGACGAGGTCCTCGGCCTTCTGGTAGTACGGCACGGCCTCCTCCGGCGTCTCGGCCGCGTTGCCCTGGGCGAGCAGCTTGTCGACCTTCGGGTTGCTGTAGCCGGTGCCGTTGTTGGAGCCGTTCTTGGTGTACATCGGCCCGAGGTAGTTCTCGGCGCTCGGGTAGTCCATGATCCAGCCCATCCGGAACGGACCCCTCATCTTCTGGTCCTGCACCGCCGTCTGGTACTGGGACCACTGCTGTTGCTTCAGGGTGACCTTGATGCCGAGGTTCTTCTTCAGCTGGTTGGCCATCGCCTGGACGTACTCGTCGTGGCCGGAGCCGCTGTTGAACCAGAACTGGAGGGCGCCGTCGATGCCGCCGGCCTCCTGGAACAGCTGCTTGGCCTTCGTCGGGTTGAACGTGCAGGCCTCGCCGCACGGGTCGTCGCGGTGGCCGAGCTTGATCATCGGCGTGACCAGGCCCGTGGCCGGGACGACGGTGTCGTCGAGCAGCTGCTTGTTGATCTCGTCACGGTCGATGGCCATCGAGATCGCCTGGCGGATCCTGACGTCCTTGAACTCCTTCTGCCACAGCGGGAAGCCGTAGTAGTTGAAGCTCGTCGACGGGTCGGTGAGGAACCGGTCGCCGAAGTCCCTCTCGGCGCTGGTCAGCCGCTCCGGCGGCACGGTCGAGACGTCGAGGTTGCCCGCGACGACGTCGTTGTACGACGTGGCGAAGTTGTCGTAGATCTTCAGGGTGATCGCGTCGGCCTTGGCCTTGGTGTCACCCGAGTAGTCGCCGTACTTCTTCAGCTTGATGGTCTGGTTGTGCTTCCACGGCTCGGCCATCTGGTACGGGCCGTTGCCGATCGGCTTCTCCTTGAAGGCCTTCCAGTCCTTGCTCTTGAGCACGGACTCGGGCATCGGCGAGAAGGCCGAGTAGCCGAGGATCAGCGGGACGTTCGTATTCGCCGCGTCGAGAGTCATCTCGATCGTGGTGTCGCCGACGGCCTTCAGGCCGGCCATCGTCTTGGACTTCTTCGGCACGTCCGCCGCGCCCTTGATCTTGAGCAGGTCGCTGAAGAAGTACCCGTTGGCCCACGCCTCGGTCAGGACGGCGTTCCACGCACCCACGTACGACTCCGCGGTGACCGGCTCGCCGTTCTGGAACTTCCAGCCGTCCTTGAGCTTGATGGTCCAGACCTTGCGGTCGGTGGACTCGATCGACTCGGCGTTGACCATGACGGCGTCGCCGGTCTTCGGGTCGACCCTGGTCAGCTGGTCGAAGACCGCGTCGATGACGGTGCCACCCTCGGACTCGTTGCTGTTCCCAGGTGTCAGATCAGCCGGTTCACCGAGTTGGAAGGAGAACGACTTCTCCTTGGGTTGGTCGCCCTCGCCACCCCCGCCGCCACAGGCGGCCGCGACGAGTGCGATCGCGACCGACCCGATGAGGACACGGGTTGCAGTGCGCATGACACCTCCATTGATGACGCCGATACGTGAGCCCATGCGGTCGCTACCATCGCCGATGGTGACGCATCGCGAAAGGCTCGTTACCCAGTCGTGTCACAAGTGAGATGTTTGTCCACCCTGGGTCGCCAGAAGGCTACCTTCCCGACCGGATCCGGCCACCGGCGCCGGGCCGGTCATGGGTCGTCATCCGTGCGTGCGCGACGTCACACCCCCCGGAACTGGCGACCTCACCCAGGGTGAGGGAAAAGTGGCGTACTAGTGTTTCGCCTGGCCGGCGCGGCCCCGACCCTCCAGGAGAGGTAGACCCCGAATGAGCACCCCAGCGCTGGAGCTCGACGAGCAGAGCGTAGGTAGGGGCCGCGGTGCTCTGAGCACCGCCACCGGCTCCGCCGCGGCACCTGCCGAAGCTCTGGGAGAAGGCGAGCGCGCGTGAGCACCGTGGAGCGGGAGAAGGCGCGCCCGCGCGCGCACATCAGTGCGCGCACCCTGCGCAAGGACAACTGGTGGGTGCAGCCCCTCGTCACCTTCCTGGTCCTCTTCGGGTTCGTCGTCTACTCGTCCTGGGCCGCCATGGTCAACGACAACTACTTCTACGAGCCGTACCTGTCGCCGTTCTACGCGCCGTGCCTCGGTGCCACGTGCCCCCCGGAGGTCATGCTCGGCGGCATCCCGCTGCCGGCGATCATCAGCCCGGCGATCCTCATCCTGATCGTGCCGCTCGGCTTCCGCCTCACCTGCTACTACTACCGCAAGGCCTACTACCGGTCGTTCTGGCAGTCGCCCCCGGGATGCGGCGTGCGGGAGCCGCACAAGAAGTACACCGGGGAGCGCAGGTTCCCGCTGATCATGCAGAACCTGCACCGGTACTTCATGTACCTCGCCACGATCCTCAACGTGTTCCTCACCTACGAGGCCGTGGTCTCGTTCCGCGACCACCACGGCAACTGGGGCCACATGGGGGTCGGCACCCTCGTCCTGGTGATCAACGCCGCGGCGCTCTGGGCGTACACCCTGTCCTGCCACGCATGCCGGCACACCCTCGGCGGGCGGCTGAACAACTTCTCCAAGCACCCGGTGCGCTACCGGCTGTGGACGCAGCTGTCGAAGCTGAACGGCAGGCACCAGCAGATCGCCTGGTTCTCCCTCGTCTGGGTCGCGCTGACCGACCTCTACGTCCGGCTCCTGGCCATGGGCACGATCACCGACATCCAGTTCTTTTGAGTAACTCCTGATCCGAGGTACCTGACGTGAGTGAGATAGAGCGACACGCGTACGACGTCGTCGTGATCGGCGCAGGCGGGTCGGGGCTGCGCGCGGCCATCGAGGCGCACGAGCGGGGCGCCAAGACCGCGATCGTCTGCAAGTCGCTCCTCGGCAAGGCGCACACCGTCATGGCCGAGGGCGGCATCGCCGCGGCGATGGGCAACGTCTGGGAGCAGGACAACTGGCAGGTCCACTTCCGCGACACCATGCGCGGCGGCAAGATGCTCAACCACTGGCGCATGGCGCAGCTGCACGCGCAGGAGGCGCCGCAGCGGGTGTACGAGCTCGAGTCCTGGGGCGCGCTCTTCGACCGCACCAAGGAAGGCAAGATCTCCCAGCGCGACTTCGGCGGCCACCGCTACGCGCGGCTCGCCCACGTCGGCGACCGTACCGGCCTGGAGATGATCCGCACCCTCCAGCAGCGCGCCGTCTCGCTGGGCATCGACGTGTTCATGGAGTGCACGGTCACCGAGCTGCTGAAGGACGGCGACCGGATCTCCGGCGCGTTCGGCTACTGGCGCGAGTCCGGCCGGTTCATCGCCTTCGAGGCGCCCTCGGTCGTGCTGGCCACCGGCGGCATCGGCAAGTCGTACAAGGTGACGTCGAACTCGTGGGAGTACACCGGCGACGGCCACGCGATGGCCCTGCGCGCCGGTGCGACGCTCGTCAACATGGAGTGCGTCCAGTTCCACCCGACCGGCATGGTGTGGCCGCCGTCCGTGCGCGGCATCCTCATCACCGAGTCGGTGCGCGGCGAGGGTGGCGTGCTGCGCAACTCCGAGGGCAAGCGCTTCATGTTCGACTACATCTCGGAGTACTTCAAGCACGAGACCGCCGACAACGAGGAGGAGGCGGACCGCTGGTACGACGACCACGTCAACAACCGGCGCCCACCCGAGCTGCTTCCTCGTGACGAGGTCGCCCGCGCGATCAACTCCGAGATCAAGGCCGGTCGCGGCTCACCGCACGGCGGAGTGTTCCTCGACATCGCGAGCCGGCGCAGCGCGGAGGACATCCAGCGGCGGCTGCCGTCGATGTACCACCAGTTCAAGGAGCTGGCCGACGTCGACATCACCAAGGAGCCGATGGAGGTCGCGCCGACCTGCCACTACGTCATGGGCGGCGTCGAGGTCGACCCCGACTCGGCCCAGTCGCTCGTCGCCGGCCTCTACGCCGCGGGCGAGGTCGCGGGCGGCATGCACGGCTCCAACCGGCTCGGCGGCAACTCCCTCTCCGACCTGATCGTGTTCGGCATGCGGGCCGGCGAGTACGCGGCGGCGTACGCGAAGGGGCTCGACGCGAAGCCGCAGATCGACGACGCCCGGCTCACCGAGGCGGGCCGCGTCGCCCTGGCACCGTTCGAGGCCGAGGGCGAGAACCCGTACACCCTGCACCAGGAGCTGCAGGACACCATGCAGCGCCTCGTCGGCATCATCCGCACCGGCAGCGAGCTGCAGCAGGCGATCGACGCGCTGCAGACGTTCAAGGGCCGCGTCCCGAACGCCTTCGTCGAGGGCAACCGCCAGTACAACCCCGGCTGGCACCTCGCGCTCGACCTGCACAACATGCTGCTGGTCTCGGAATGCATTGCCCGGGCCGCCCTACAGCGCACGGAGAGCCGTGGCGGGCACACGCGCGAGGACTTCCCCCAGCCCGACGAGACCTGGGGCACCAAGAACATCATCTGCCGGGCCGAGGGCGACGGGGTCACCACCGCCACCCAGCCGCTGCCCGTCATGCCCGACGATCTCAAGGCACTCTTCGAGGAGAACGTCTCATGAGCTATGACGCCCGGTTCCAGGTCTGGCGCGGCAACGCCGAGGGCGGTGGCTTCCGCGACTACACGGTGGAGGTCAACGAGGGCGAGGTCGTCCTCGACATCATCCACCGCATCCAGGCGACCCAGGCGGGCGACCTCGCCGTGCGGTGGAACTGCAAGGCCGGCAAGTGCGGCTCCTGCAGCGCAGAGGTCAACGGCAAGCCCCGGCTGATGTGCATGACCCGGATGAGCACGTTCACCGAGCAGGAGACCATCAACGTCAGCCCGGTGCGCACGTTCCCCATCGTCAAGGACCTCGTCACCGACGTCTCGTACAACTACGAGATGGCGAAGCGGGTGCAGGCCTTCACACCCCCCGAGGGTCTCGAGCCCGGTGAGTACCGCATGCAGCAGGTCGACGTCGAGCGGAGCCAGGAGTTCCGCAAGTGCATCGAGTGCTTCCTGTGCCAGAACGTGTGCCACGTGATCCGCGACCACGAGGAGAACAAGCAGCACTTCGCCGGCCCGCGCTTCCTGATGCGCGCCGCCGAGCTGGAGATGCACCCTCTCGACACCGCGGACCGCCGGAAGTTCGCCCAGGAGGAGCTCGGCCTCGGCTTCTGCAACATCACCAAGTGCTGCACCGAGGTCTGCCCCGAGAACATCCACATCACCGACAACGCGCTCATCCCGTTGAAGGAACGCGTCATCGACACCAAGTACGACCCGCTCGGCTTCCTCTGGCGCAAGTTCAAGAGTCCCGACGCCAAGAGCGCCGCCCGCCGCGACTGACCTCTCGGCACCCTCGCCCCCGCCCGTCACCCGTGGGAAGGTGGGCGGATGGCTGAGCTTCTCGACGACGCCGCTGTCCGTACCGCGCTCTCCGACCTGACCGGCTGGACCGGTGACACCACGGCGGTCAAGCGCACCGTGAAGGCGTCCGACTTCCCCACCGCGATCCGCATCGTCGACGACGTCGCGACGATCGCCGAGGCGAGCAAGCACCACCCCGACATCGACATCCGGTGGCGCACCCTGCACTTCACCCTGTCGACCCACTCCGCCGGCGGCGTGACCCGCAAGGACGTCGACCTCGCCGAGCACATCGACGAGATCGTCGCGAGGCACGCCGGCGGCTCCTAGCTGGGGGCGTCGCTCCCGTTGATCACGTTAACGTGATCAGCGTTGACTTCACCTCGTGCAGGGACGAGGTGAAGTCCACGTTCACGAGGTTAACGTGATCATTTCGCGGGGCCCGGCAGCGTACGGTCGCGGGCTCAACCGGACGACAGGCGGCGTTCCAGGTGCGGGCGCTCCTCGCGGAACTCGGCGAGGCGGGCTGCGTGAGCGGCCATCTCGCCGAGCCCGACCAGGCGCCGCAGGCCCTCGTCGCCGGCCGCCGCGCCGGCCTCGACGACCTCGATCATCCGCAGGATCCTCGGCTCGACGGCGGCGAGCACGGACTCAGGCGCGGCGCCGTAGGCCGCATTGAGCACGCGCAGCCGGTGCAGGCGTACGTCGAACGGCTCGAGCCGGTCGGCGAGCGCGAAGCCCCAGGCGGTGTACGCGAGGTCGAGCATCGGCGCCGACGGGCCGGCGGTGTCCCAGTCGAGGACGCCGGCGAGGCGTCCCTCCCACCCGACCAGGTTGTGCGGGCCCACGTCGTTGTGGCAGATCAGCTCACCCGGCGAGAAGTCGCCGGGGCCGAACCGGAACCGCAACCCGTCGGCCGGGAAGTCGGCGACCGCCTCGTGGTACGCGGCGAGCCAGTGACCGACGTCGCCCAGGAAGGTGTCGGTCAACGCCCACGGTGCCCACGGTCCTGACGGCGTGACGTCGCCGGGGATGAACTCGGTGACCTCGCGGCCCTGGTCGTCGATGCCCAGCACCCGCGGCACCCCGGGGACGCCACGGGAGGCGACGTGGCGCATCAGCGCGTGCACGGCTGGCGTCCACGGCCCGCACGGCCGGCGCACCGTGCGCCCGACGCGGATCGCGCCGCCGACGTTGCCGCCCTGGAGCGGCACCTCGTCGTCGACGCCCAGCAGCACCGCCTCGAGCTGCGCGGCCAGCGCGTGGTCACTCGGCAGCCAGTCGACGTCACCGAGCTCGGCCGGCGGCACCCACCGGACCGCGGCGTGCTCGAGCGGTCGGACGACGTCGTCGGCCGAAGCGACGCGCGCCGTCCACGCGCGCAGCACGAAGTCGTCCATCGCCGGCCAGGTGCCGCCGATCCGACGGTCGAGCCTGACGGTGACGCCCAGCTCCTCGCGACATTCGCGCACGAGGGCGTCCTCGTCGCGCTCGTCCGGCTCGACCTTGCCGCCGGGCAGCTCCCACCAGCCGGCGAGGTGCGGCGGCTCGGCCCGTTGCGCCACGAGGACGTTGCCGTCGTCGTCGAGGATGGCCGCGGCCACGACTACGCCCCGCACGAGCCTCCTGCCGTGCCCATGAGACTCCCTACCCCGTCACCGTGACGTCCCAGAGGTGGATGCCGACCAGGGCATCCTCCTTCACATCGGACACGTGCTCGGAGTATCCCGCCTGGATCTGGCCGAAGTAGAGCGGCGCGACCGGCATGTCCTTCAGCACCTGGTCCTCGGCCCGGTTGTAGAACTCGACGCCGGCCTCGATCGACGACGCCCGGTTGCCCTGCTCGATGAGCGCGTCGACGGACTCGTGCGAGTAGCCGATCCGGTTCGACGAGCCCTTGCTCGAGTACAGTGGCTCGAGATAGTTCTGCGGCGACGGGTAGTCCATACCCCAGTCGAGCCGGTACGGGCCGGTGACGTCGTGCGCGCGCAGGACGTCGAGGTACTGGGCCTGCACCTGCTGCTTGAACGTGATCTCCTCGATGCCGAGGTTCTTGCGCAGCTGGTTGACGATCGCCTGCATCTCCTCGTCGTAGCCCTCGTCGGTGGGCAACCAGAGCGTCATCGGACCCTTCCAGCCGCCCGCCTTCGCCAACAGCTGCTTCGCCTTGACCGGGTCGAACGTGCACCACTCGCCACACGCGCCCTTGCGGTAGCCGGGCACGATCGGCGAGATCAGCGAGTCGGCCGGGCGATAGGAGCCGTTGTAGATGCTGTCGACGATCGCCTTGCGGTCGATCGCCATCGCGATCGCATGCCGCAGGTCGGGGTTCGCGAACCGCTTGTCGTAGATGGGGAACCCGAGGTAGTGGAACGACGAGCTCGGCGCGGTGAAGAAGCGTCCGTCGAGGTCCTGCTCCGCCCTGCGGAGGCTGGACGGCGGGATCTCGTCGTAGATGTCGAGGTTGCCGGCGACGAGGTCGTTGTACGCGGTCTCCGGCTTGGTGTAGATGCGGAACTCGACCCCGCCCGCGACCGGCTCGTGAGTGCCCTTGTAGCCGGAGTACGCCTTCAGCTTGACGGTCTTGTTGTGCTGCCAGGTACCGTCCATCCGGAACGGCCCGTTGCCGATCGGCGCCCGGTCGAACTTCTCCAGGTCGTCGAAGGCCGCCTTCGGCAGCGGGTTGAACCCGGTGTACGCGAGCGTCAGCGGGAACTGGCTGAACGGTGCGTCGAGGGTGACCGTGAAGGTGAGGTCGTCGACGACCTCCAGCCCCGACATCTCCTTGACCTTCGGCTCGCCCTTCTCCGGGTTGAGGTCGGCGTAGCCCTCGATGTTGCCGAAGAAGTAGTTGTTGACCCACTCGTTCGGCGCGTACGCCGCCGCGTTCCACGCGTCGACGAACGACTGCGACGTGACCTTCTCGCCGTTGTGGAACGTGCGGCCCGCGCGAAGCTTGACGGTCCACACGCGCTGGTCCTTCGAGGTGACCGACGACGCCGCGGTGTACGTGAGCTCGCCGTCGGACTCCAGCGAGACGAGCCCCTCGAACAGGCCGGAGATCACGGCGATGCCGTTACCCTCCTGACAGTTGCCGGGTATCAGGTGGGTCGGCTCGCCGATGCCGACCGAGAACGTGTCGTCTGCCGGTTCGTCCGCACCACCGCCGCACGCTCCGGTGAACGAGACGAGCATCACCGCCGCGGCGAGGGCGGCGACCGGTCTGCTGATTCCACGCATGGGGCGTACCTCACGTCGGGGGTGACGACGGCATACTGCGACAGCCGCCGAAGGCAGCTAATACTGGCGCAGCCGAGTACGAGGAGTACAGCCGTGGAGTTCAACGATGTAGTAACGGGCCGGCGGATGGTGCGCAGGTTCGGCCCGGACCCCGTCGCGCCGCAGGCAGTGCGCCGCCTGCTGCGCAATGCGACGCGGAGCCCGTCGGCCGGCAACTCCCGCGGCTACGCGTTCCTGGTCATCGACACCGAGGACGGGCGCGACCGGTTCTGGCGGGCGCTCGCCCCCACGATGCCCGTGGTGCCGTCGGTGACGGACGCGCCGCTGCTGATCGTGCCGATGTCCAGCAAGGACGTCTATCTCGACCGCTACGCCGAGCCCGACAAGGGCTGGACCGACCGCGACGAGGCCCGCTGGCCGGTGCCGTTCTGGCACATCGACACCGGCATGGCCGCCCTGCTCGTACTGCTCACCGCGGTCGACGAGGGTCTCGGCGCGCTGTACTTCGGCATCCCGGGGCCGGTGCTCCCGGCGTTCCGCGAGGCGTTCGGCGTGCCGGAGACGTACGTGCCAGTCGGCGCCGTCGCCGTGGGCCACTCCGAGCCCGGCGCGCCCCCGTCGACGCCGTCCAAGCCGAGCCGCCCGTGGACCGACCTCGTGCACCACGGCACCTGGGGCTCGCCGTACGCCGACTGACGCCTGCTGGGGACCCCAGCGGGGGCGGGCACCACGACCGGGGACCCCGGCGGGGGCGGGCTAGCGGTCCTGGTCGGCGCGGAGCTCGCGGACCTCGCGGCGGAGCTCCCGCACCTCGGTGACGAGGGCCTCCAGGGAGTCCTGGGTCTCCTGCTCCTCGCCGCGCACCTCCTCGAGCTTCTCCACGAACCACGACGCCAGCGACGCGGTCACGACGCCGAGGAGCACGATGCCCGCGAGCATCATGCCCGCGGCCACCAGCCGGCCGGTGACCGTGACCGGCAGCTCGTCGCCGTACCCGACGGTCGTGACCGTGGTGAGCGCCCACCACAGCGCGTCGCCGAAGGTCGTGATCGTGGCGCCTGGCGCTCCGCGCTCGGCGTCGAGCACCGCAAGTGCGCCGACGAAGACCACGAACACCGCGGACCCGCCGACGTACGTGGCGGCCTTGCCGCGGAACGACCCGCGCACCCGCCGGTCGATCGCCGTCAGCACGATCACCAGGCGAAGCGCGCGCAGCGGCCGCAGCACCGGCAACGCGAGCACCGCCAGGTCGAGCGGATGCCGCCGGACGAACGTCCACCGGTGCTCGGCGAGCACCAGCCGCACGAGGTAGTCGAGGGCGAAGGTCAGCCACGTCACGGTGCTGACGACGTTCGCCGCGACGGTGTACGGCTCGGGCAGGTCGGGGTACAGCACGGAGACGGCGTAGGCGAGCAGGAACGCCAACGCCAGCAGCGTCAGCGGCCACTCGGTCCTGCGCTCCCACGCCAACCGCGCCGTGTCCGACATGAGGGAGATGCTGGCAGACGCCCGTGCGGACGGCGCAGCCGGCGGGTCAGCCGGTGGCGAGGAACCCGACGTTGAGGCGGCGCTGCAGGTCGACGTCGGCCCACATCGGGTGCTGGGGTGCCGCGTTCGAGCAGACGATCGTGCCCCACGCGCCGACCCGCGACGACCCCTCGACGGCCCGGGCGCAGATCTCGGCGCCGACCGGTCCCTCCTCGAACGTGGCGTACAGCGGGGTGTAACCGACCCAGCCCTCGCCGAAGACCAGCGGCACGCTGTTCGCCGCGGCCCAGTCGGCGGCGGTGTCGAGCCACATGGTGAGCTGCTGCTCCATCGCGACCCGGTGGTCGCCGTACCTGTCGTACAGCCAGCGGTCCCACTTGTCCGGGTCGCACCAGTCGTGGACGTACAGCTCGCGGTGCCGCATGCCCGTGGCCCCGGCCCGCCAGGCGCCGGCCTCGGGGAGGACCCACGCCTCGAGCTTCGGCGCGTCGTCGCGCAGCAGCTCGGCGCTGACGCGATCCTGCGGGAACGGCTCGTCGTCGCGCAGGTGGAACGTCTGCACCAGCTCGCCGAGCACACCGTAGACGTAGGGGTGGAAGATCGCGACGTCGACGTTGGTCGGCAGGTGCCGCATGTCGCCCACGGGCACGCCGGCGTAGTTGACCGTGACGAGCTGCTCGGGGTGACGCGCGCGGAAGCGTTCGACCGCGTCCTCGAGCAGCGGACCCAGCGCCTGCAGCCTGTTCGTGCCGGGCTCCGCGACGTCGGCCAGCCGGCTGCCCTGCACCTCGTTGTGCAGCTCCACGAACGCCACCCGGTCGTCGAGGTCGTGCTCGGCCAGGTAGTCGACCAGGTCGGCGAGGGCCCCGGCCAGCGCAGCCGGACGGTCGCGGGGCGGCACCGCGAGCAGGGCGTCGATCCAGCTCTGGTCGTCGAGGAAGCACGGGCTCTGCTGGTACTCCCAGCTCGACAGGATCACGTAGCAGTCGTGCCGGCGGGCCGCCGCGAAGAGGTCGAGCAGGTGCTGCCTGCCGTCGAGCGTGGCGGTACGCCGTACGTCGTACCACCGGGTGCGCAGGCCGTACTCACCACCGAACGGCGAGAACGTCAGGGCCGACGTGTCGATGCGGGAGCCGAAGAGCAGGTACGGCATCGCGCAGATGCGGACGGTGTTGTAGCCGCGCTCGACCGCGTCGGCGAAGCACCTGTCGAGGTCGGCGAACGGCTCGCCCTCGCCGGTGCGGGTGTACCAGGAGAAGTCCCACAGCGTGATGGTCAGTCGGTCCGGGAGGTGGTCGGGGAGGTCCGGCTGCATGGGTGGGCAGAGCCCCTCTCTAGGAGGTTGGTGTCACCGAACGTCGATGCATCGTCACTTCGTGGAGCCAACGAGCAGGCCGGACACGAAGTGACGCTGGAAGGCGAAGAAGACGACGGCGGTCGGGATCGCGGCGAGCATCGCGCCCGAGGCGACGACGTTCCACTGGCTCACGTAGCTGCCCTGCAGGTTGAGCAGCGCGGCGGTGATCGGGAACTTCGCCTGGCTCTGCAGGATGGTCAGCGCCCAGACCAGGTCGTTGTAGATCCACGTGGTCGCGAGCGCCGCGAGCGCCGCCAGGGCCGGACGCGACAGCGGCATGACGATCCGCCAGTAGACCTGCATCGACCCCGCGCCGTCGACGACGGCGGCCTCGGTCACCTCCCGCGGGATCGACCGCATGAACCCGTAGAGCACGAAGGTGTAGAACCCGAGCCCGAAGCCGACGTGGATCGCGACCAGACCGACGAGTGCGTCGTACGTGCCGATGTTCTCCGACATCTTCGCCACCGGGATCAGCAGCACCTGCGGCGGCAGCAGGTTGCCGGCGAGCATGCCGAGCAGGATCGTCCGCCGGAACGGGATCTCGTACCTGCTGAGCCCGAACGCCGCCATCGACGACAGCAGCAGTGCCAGCACGACCGCGGGCGCGGTCACGATCAGGCTGTTGACCAGCGCGGTGCCGAGCTCGACCTCGGTGACCGCCGTGACGAACCCGGACAGCGTGAACGACGCGGGCAGCGCGCCGAGGCCGCGCTCGGTGACGTCGTCGAACGAGCGCACCGCGATCGCCGCGGCGAAGAGCATGGGGGCGACCCACAGCAGCGCCACCGGGGCCATGACCAGGTGGAACACGACCCCGCCGCCGGGCCGGTGCCCGGCATGCCGCGTCACGCCACCCGCCTGTGCGTCGCGCGCGGGGGTGCCGGTCGCCACGGCCATGTCAGATCACCTCCTGCCGGGACGCCCTGACCAGGTACGTGATGATGAAGCCGATCGCCAGCAGGAAGATGACCACCGCGATCGCCGAGCCGTAGCCCAGGTTCAGGAACGTGAAGCCCTGCTGGAACATGTACGTGCTCAGCAGCTCCGTCGCGTGGTACGGACCGCCGCGCGTCATCGCCCAGACGAGGTCGAACGTGCGGAGCGAGTCGATGACCGTCACCGCGAACACGACCGTGTTGACGCCGCGCAGCTGCGGCAGCGTGACGTAGCGGAACCGCTGGAGGGCGTTGGCACCGTCGATGGCCGCGGCGTCGTCGAGCGTCGGGTCGCACCCCTTGAGCCCGGCGAGGTAGAGCACCATCAGGTAGCCGACCTGACGCCACACGGCCGCGACGAGGACCGCGCCGAGCGCGGTGTCGGGATCGGCCAGCCACTGCCGGACGAGGCTGTCGAGCCCGAGCCCGCCGAGTACGGCGTCGACGGTGCCGTCGGGTTGGTAGAGCACCCGCCAGAACAGGCCGGTCACGGCCAGCGAGAACACCATCGGCAGGTAGATCGCGCTGCGGTACAGGCCGACGAGGCGGCGCGGCCGGTTCAGCGCGACCGCCAGCGCCAGCCCGCCCACGATCGACAGCCCGCCGAAGCAGACCAGCCAGATGACGTTGTTGAGCAGCGCCTGCTTGAACACGGGGTCGCCCGCGAGGTCCGCGTAGTTGGCGAGCCCGACGAACTCGGGGACGCCCACGCCGTTCCACTTCGTCACCGACAGCCAGAAGCTGTTCAGCGCGGGCCAGAAGACCCACACCGCCTCGACGGCGAGCGGCACCGCGACGAACACCCACACGCCGAGCGGCACGGCCCGCAGCCGCCGCCCCCACGGGGCGCGGCGCCGGGGATGCGCGACGGTCGCGGCTGGCGCACTCACGCGACAGAGGCCCGGCTCACTTGTCGAACACCCGCTGGGCGGCCGTCTGCCACTCCTTCAGGATCGCGTCGACCTGCTTGGGCCGGTCGAGGAACTTGGTCAGCGCCGTGTCCGCCGTCGTCTGCAGCTCGTCGCTGGAGTCGCGGTTGAAGAACTGGGTGAGGTCGTCGGACTCCTCGAGGAAGGTGATGCCCTTCTGCACCAGCGGCGAGAAGTTCGACGTGTCGACCTCGGTCGACGTCGGCAGGTTGGACGAGCCTGCCTTGGCGATCCAGTCCTTCTGTGTCTTCGGCTGGGCGAGGAACGACAGGAGCTCCTTCGCCCCCTCCTTGTTGCGGCCCTTCGCGGCGGCGAAGTACCCGTCCGTCGGGGCCTCCTCGGCGTTGGACACGCCCTCGTCGACGACGGGGACACGGAAGAAGTCGAGGTCGGCGAGCGCCTCCTCCGACAGCGCCGAGGTCATGAAGGCGCCGTACAGGTACATGCCCGCCTTGCCGTTGACCAGCGGGGTGATGGCCTGCTGACCGTCGAGCGAGCGTCCCTTCGGGTCGAAGAACGGCAGCAGCTCGCGGTACGCCTTCATCACGTCGTGCACCTCGGGGCCGTCGAACCGCTGCTCGCCCGCAAGCAGCTCACGGTGGAAGTCGGCACCGTTGATACGCAGGTTCAGGTAGTCGAACCAACCGGACGCCACCCAGGCCTGGCCGCCTCCGGTGCCCATCGACAGCGGTCTGATGCCCTTGCCGTCGAGCGTGCGGCACAGCTTCAGGAAGTCGGCCCAGGTCTCGACGGGCTCCACGCCCCACTTCTCGAAGTGCGACTTGCGGTAGAAGACGCCCCACCAGTAATAGCTGGTGGGAACGAAGATCTGCTTGCCGTCCTCGCTGGTCGACAGCTCCTTCAGGGCCGGGGAGAACGTCGCGCACGCGCCGTCGCCCGTCCACAGGTCGGAGACGTCGAGGAGCAGGCCCTTCGACGCGTAGTCACGCGCCACCGAGCCCGCGTACCAGGTGAGGACGTCGGGCGGCTTCGCCGAGTTGAGGTACGTCGGGAGCTGGGCGCGGAACGACTCCACCGCCACCCGGTTGGCCGTCACCTCGTGCTTGCGGTAGCCCTTCAGGACGTCGACGAGGGCCTTGGCCGGCTTCGGATCGCCCTGCGAGATCTGGATCACGAGCGTGCCGGTCTGCTGCTGTTGCTGCTGCTCTCCGCCGCTCACGCAGCCGCCGAGCGCCGTCGCACCACCGAGCGCGACCGCCCCGGACAGGAACCCGCGCCGGGACATTGACCTCTTCTGCATCACCGGACCACCCTTCGGCCACAAATAGTCATACAAAATTATGTGATGGTAAGTTACAGGGCAACCCTTCTGCCGAGGAGAGCTGTGTGGACCGATTCGCCGGGCGTACCGCCGTGGTCACCGGCGCCGCGTCGGGGATCGGGGCCGCGACGGCACGCCGGCTCGCCGACGAGGGCGCCGCGGTGATCCTCGTCGACATCGACGGCGACGCCGCCACCACGGTCGCGCAGTCGATCGAGAAGGCCGGCGGCTCCGCGCACGTCGTGGTCGGCGACGTGTCCGACCAGGCGTGCTGGCACCGGGTCGCGGCGACGGTCGAGGCCGGGTACGGCGCGCTCGACGTCCTGCACAGCAACGCCTACGCCGACGACGTCCGACCCGCCCACGAGCTCGAGCCGGCGTCCTGGGACCGCCTCCTCGGCGTCGACCTCACGGCCGCCTACCTCGGCGTGCGCACCTGCCTCCCGCTGTTCCGCCGCCCGGGAGCCGCCGTCGTCCTCACCTCGTCGGTGCACGCGATGGTGGGGCTGCCTGGGCATCCCGCGTACGCCGCGGCGAAGGGCGGCCTCCTCTCCCTCGGCCGGCAGCTGGCCGTCGAGTACGGTCCCCACATCAGGGTCAACATGGTGGTGCCCGGCCCGATCCTCACCCCCGCGTGGGACGGCATCGCGCCCGGCGACCGCGAGCGCAGCGTCGCGCAGACCGCTCTACGCCGCTTCGGCACACCGGACGAGGTCGCCGCGGTGGTCGCGTTCCTCGCGTCCTCTGACGCGGCGTACGTCACCGGCGCGTCGTACGTCGTCGACGGCGGCTGGAGCATCGTCAAGGACAGCTCGTAAGGGGGCGTTGATGAGCAGCTATCCACAGCGCGGCATGCATGGGGCGACGGTCAACGAGATCGGCAGACGCATCCTGGCCGGCGAGCTCGCTCCGGGCGCGGTGCTCACCATCGACACGCTCGAGCGCGAGTACTCCGCCAGCCGCACGGTGATCCGTGAGGCGCTGCGCGTCCTCGCCGCGAAGGGCCTCGTCGACGCGCGACCCAAGCGCGGCACGTTCGTCCGGCCGCGCGACGACTGGAGCCTGCTCGATCCCGACGTCCTGCGCTGGCAGTACGAGAAGGAGACCGACACCGGCTTCCTCGACAACCTCGCCGAGGTACGCGCCATCGTCGAGCCCGCGGGGGCGCGGCTCGCCGCCCGGCGCCGCACCGACGCCGACCTCGCCGAGCTAACCGACAGCCTCGCCGCGTCGGGGCACCCCGACGCCACGGCCGACGAGGTCGTCGCCGCCGACCTCAGGTTCCACCGCGCGCTGCTGCTCGCGGCGCACAACGAGCTGCTCACCCGGATGGAGATCGTCATCGAGACCGGCCTGCGCACCCGCGACACCCTCGTCCACGGGCAGGGCACCTGGGCGGACGCCGAACCCGCCCACCGCGCCGTCCTCGACGCCGTGGTGGCCGGCGACGAGGACGCCGCAGAGACCGCCATGCGCACCCTGCTCGACCAGGCGCAACGCGACGTCGCGGCACTCGACGACAGCGGCAGTACCGCATGAAGATCGACAGGATCGAGACGTTCCTGCTGCCGCCGCGCTGGATGTTCTGCCGCATCGAGACCGACGAGGGCGTCGTCGGCTGGGGCGAGCCCGTCGTCGAGGGCCGCGCCGACACCGTCCGCGCCGCGGTGCGGGAGCTCGCCGAGTACCTCGTCGGGCAGGACCCGCTGCGCATCGAGGACCACTGGCAGGTGCTCACCAAGGGCGGCTTCTACCGCGGCGGCCCGATCCTCTCCAGCGCCGTCGCCGGGCTCGACCAGGCGCTCTGGGACATCGCGGGCAAGGTGTACGACGCGCCCGTCCACGCCCTGCTCGGCGGACCCGTCCGCGACCGCGTCCGGATGTACTCCTGGGTGGGCGGCGACGAGCCGGGCCAGCTCGTGGAGGCGGTGCAGGAGCAGCTCGCGAGCGGCACGACCGCGGTGAAGATGAACGCGTCGGGACGGATGTCGCCGATCGCGAGCGCCGCGGAGACCGCCGAGGTCGTCGAGCGGCTCGCGACGGTGCGCGACGTCCTCGGCCCCGACCGCGACGTCGCGGTCGACTTCCACGGACGCGTGTCCGCCGCGAACGCCGCCCGGCTGCTCCCGCTGCTCGCCGAGCACCATCCGCTCTTCGTCGAGGAGCCGGTGCTCCCCGAACACCAGCATCTGCTCGGGCGGCTCACGGCGGCGAGTTCCGTCCCGATCGCCACGGGCGAACGCTTCTACTCCCGGCACGACTTCCTCCCCGCCCTGCAGGCCGGCATCTCCGTCGCGCAGCCCGACCTGTCGCACGCGGGCGGCATCTCCGAGGTCCGTCGCATCGCGACGCTGGCCGAGACGTGGGACGTGCTGCTGGCGCCACACTGCCCGCTCGGCCCCGTGTCGCTCGCCGCCAGCCTCCAGGTCGCCTTCGCGACGCCGAACTTCCTCATCCAGGAGCAGAGCCTCGGCATCCACTACAACGTCGGCAACGACCTCCTCGACTACCTCGTCGACCCCGAGGTCTTCCGGTTCGTCGACGGCTACGTCCACCGTCCCGAGGCGCCCGGTCTCGGCATCGCGGTCGACGAGGACGCCGTGCGCCGCGCGGACGACACCGGCCACCGCTGGCGCTCACCGGTGTGGCGGCACGACGACGGCTCCTTCGCCGAGTGGTGACGAACGCGTATCGATCGTGACGCCACCACCCCGGCGCGACGAGTCGAACCGGCATCCTCGCTGCATGGGATCTCGCAGCCGCGTCGCGGCACTCACCGGAGCCGGCGTGCTGCTCGCGGCGTCACTCACGGCCTGTAGCGCGGAGTTCGGTGGCGTGGCCGGCGTCGCGGTCGACGTCGAGACGGGCGGCCTGGTCGTCGTCGCGCAGCTGTGCGAGCCCACCGAGGAGCTGGGCGTCACGCTCGACGTCTCGACCGGCGACGATCCCGGCGACTCCGCGGAGGTCTGGGACGCCGAGGGCAGGGCGAGCGGCAGCCGGGTCGTGGTCGACGTCTCCGCGCTGCCCGCCGGCTGGACGATCGACGTGGACGAGCCTCTCCCGCCATCGGAGCAGATCTCGCTCGTGGTGACGAGCCGGCCACGGGGCGCCGACCCCGACGACATCTGGAGGCGGCTCAGAGACGTGCAGTTCACCCTGCCCAACCTTCCGCGCACCGACGGATCGTCCCCCGCGAAGGTGGCGTACGAGAAGGACCAGCGGACCGTCGTCGGGAGCGTCGCGGAGCTCGCGGCCGAGACGAAGGCCGCATGCGAGCCGTCGTGAGCGCGCGCGATGCCGTGACCCGACCCGCGATTCGGGTGCATTCCGTCACCTGCGCTCGCATCGCCGCGTAGTTCGGTCATGTCCGGACGGACCTGACGCCTCGCTCCCATACTGCTCGTGTTCGGGGCACCCTGCGCAGACGGGAAGACGACGTCATGACGACACGACACCTGAGTTCGGCGACCCCGAGAACGGCCCCCACCCGACGGATACGCGCGGCGCTCCTGGCGGCAGCGCTGGCGGCCGCTGCCTGCGCCGCCGGGATGACCGCCCGCACGGCGGACGCGGCCGAGACCGCGCGGATCACGCTCATCCACGGGATCCCCGGCTTCGTCGCGGACGTCGCCCTCGACGGCAAGACCGTCCTGTCGGGCTTCAGGTTCCAGCACGTCACCGACGTCCTCACCATCCCCACCGGCAAACACCGGGTGCAGATCTACCAGGCGGGCACGAAGACCGACCCGCAGCTCGACACCTCGCTGGCGCTGAAGTCGGGGCAGGATCTCAGCGCCGTGGCGGCCATCGGTGCGGACGGCAAGCCGACGGCCTTCGTGTTCGACAACCACTTGCCCTCGGCGTTCCGCGGCCCGCGCGCCGTCGTCCTGCGCAACGCCGCGGCCGCCGGGCCCGTCGCGGTGCGGATCGGCGGGTCGGCGAAATCACCGGTCACCGTCGGCAAGCAGGGCGCGTACGCCCTTCCCGCCGGCGGCGAGCGGGTGCGGGTCGCGACCACCGCGGGCGACGGCATCGGCAAGCCCGTCGACGTGACGCTCCCGGCCGGCCGCATGTACTCGATCTTCGTCGTCGGTGACGCCAAGGCGGACAGGCTGTTCCTCGTCACGGCCCAGCAGCGCCCGGCCGGCGGCGACCGTGAGGTACGACGCATCGACACCGGCGGCGTGCCGCCGGTGCGTAGCACTCCGCTCGGCCTCGCGGCGGCCGTGCTCCTCGCCGCCGGCGCCGTCGTGGTGGCCGCCGCGGTCGGCGTCCGGCGCGGGCATGCCGGGACGCGCTGACCGCGTCCGGATCCCGGCCGTCCTCGCCGGGGTGGTGCTCCTCGCCGCCGGTGTCGTGTTGGCGAGGGTCGACACGACGCGGGCGGACGGCGTCGCGGTCGCGTCCGCGACGCCCGCCCCCGTCCGGTCGACGGAGCCCGGCCCCACCCCCACCCCCAGCGCCACGCCGACGACGCTGCGCACCCTGCCCGCGTGGCCCGGTGCCACCCAGCCCGCGCGGCCGGGGACGCCCGTCCGTCTGGTGGTCCCTGCGCTGCGCGTGGACACCCGCCCGCATCCCATCGGGCGGCTCACCGACGGGCGACTCGACGTACCGAAGGACGCGGCGGCCGTGGCGTGGTGGGCCTATGGCGCGGCGCCCGGCGAGCGCCGCGGGACCGTGGTCGTCGCGGGCCACGTCTCCTGGTGGGGCCGGTGGGGGACGTTCGCCCGCCTGGGCACGCTGTCGCGCGGCGACCGCGTGCGTCTCGTGCGGGCGGACGGCGAGGTCGTCCCCTATGCGGTCACCGCGGTGGTGCGTACGCCGAAGACCCGGCTCGACCGCCTCGGCGTCTTCGCGACCGACGGGCCGCCGGGACTCGCCCTCGTCACGTGCGGCGGCAGGTGGGACCCGGTGCGCCGCAGCTACGACGAGAACGTCGTGGTCCGCGCCACGCCCGCCGCATGAAGCAGCGGCCGCGACTCGGCGCGTACGGCCACGTCGGGCCGATCGGACCGCAGCAGCAGGGCCGACTCGATCCGCACGCCCGCACCCCTGATCATCTCGGTCGTCGAGCGGAGCCTCGTCACCGTCGACCGTCCCGCGGCGACGAGGGCGACTGCCCGCGTCGACCAGCTCCGCAGGTGGTCCCCGCCCACGGCCGGACGCAGCTCGACGAGGCTCACCACGAGGTCGGCGACCGCCCAGGCCACGAGCAGGTCGTCGTCCTCGGCGTCGTCGTTCAGCCGCAGCAGCCGTCCCTCGGGGATCGCCGACCGTTCGGGCAGGTGGACGGTCACGCGGTCGGCGATCGCGCCGACCCCGGACGGACGGGTGCCCGCACTCGTCACGCCGAGCCGTGCGGCCAGGGCGCCACGACGCGACAGGTCGGCGACGAGCACGTTCCGTCCTTCGGCCGCGTACGACGAGGCCAGCTCGGCCACGAGGTGCGCACCCTCGTCCGCGCAGTCGACGGCGACGACGGCGAGCGTCGGCCTCGACGCCTGCGCCCACACCGCGTCGCTGCGCAGCTGCCGCACCGCGGATCGCACGGCCTCGGGTCCCGACGGGCGCGGCACGAGCGGCCAGAGCCGGTGCCACCATCGCCTGCCGGTCACCCGGCCCAGCTGGAGCGCGATGCGTGCGTCGAGCGCGTCCGCGATCGCGGTCCGCCGCCAGAGCCGGCCGGACAGCAGGGCGCGCACGGCCACGAACGCGATGCCGAGCACGAGGCCCGCGGCCAGGCCGACCGCCGCGACGAGCGCCATCGCCGGCAGCAGCGGCCCGCGGTCCGCACGCGGGGGGTCGAGGGTCCGGCTCTGCGACATCACGCTCGTCGCGTCCTGCTCCTTGTCCAGAGCCGCCTCGAGCCCGTCGACCCGGCGCTCGGCGTCGGCGAGGCGCCGGCGTTGCTCCGACCCGTCGGAGCCCAGCGCGGTGTTCGCCGGCACCGCGCCGGCCCGCAGCTCGGAGACGCGTGCCCGCGCGTCGCGCACGTCGTCCCTGACGGGCTCGAGCCGTGCGCGCGCCTGCTCCATGCGGAAGTCCAAGATGACGGAACCGAGCGTCCTGGCCAGGTCCCTCGCCTCCTCCGTCGACCGCGCGGTCACGGAGATCTCGAGCACCCGGTCGGTCAGCGCCGTCGCGGAGTACTGCCGCTGCAGGTCGTCCGCCGTCGTCGACAGCCCCATCCGGTCGACGACCCGCTGGGCCACCGTGCGGGTGGTGGCCAGGCTGACGTCGGTCGTCATGCCGACGTCGGGCTGGTCCCCCTGCCGGTGGACGAGCAGCAGCCGGGTCGACGCCGCGCCCTGCGCGGGCACGACGGCCGCGACGGCGCCGACCAGCAGACCCACGGCACCTGCCGCGAGCCAGAACCGCGCCTGCCGGCGTACGGCCGTGACGACCTGCTGCACCGTCGCGACCAACGCGTCGCGGCGGGTCGGCGGCCCCGGTCGGACCGCCTCCTGTGTACTCATCGGTCCAGTGCCTCCGCTCCGCACAGGACGCCCCACTTGTAGAGGATGCGGACGTGCCCGGTGATACGGGACACCTGGGGCGCAGGTGCCCCACTCCGGTCGCCCGCGCGCACGCAGGGCGATCGGCGTCATTCGACGAAGACGTACGGTGACCAGCGGGTACGGGAGCGACACCGGTGGGTCGGATGGCAGGATCGGTGCATGACGCCCGATGAACTGAGTCACGCCCTTCGCCGGCACCGCCTGCTCGCCGTCGTCCGCGGCACCGAGGCCGACGCGGCCCTGCACACCGTGCTCGAGCTCGTGCAGTGCGGGATCCCACTGGTGGAGGTGTCGCTCACGACGCCGGACGCGTTCGCCGTCCTCGCGGGCGCGGCACAGGAGGCCGGCCCTGGCGCGATGATCGGCGCGGGCACCGTGCTCACCGGCGACGAGGCGCGCCGGGCACGCGACGCCGGCGCCACGTACATCGTGACGCCGGCCAGTGCCGAGGGCGAGCGCGTGGCGCACGAGCTCGGCCTGCCGGTCATCGCCGGCGCGCTCACGCCCACCGAGATCGTCGCCGCGCACCAGGCCGGCGCGACCGCGATCAAGGTGTTCCCCGCGTCGATGCACGGCGGTCCCAGCTACATCCGGGCGCTGCGCGACCCGCTGCCCCACATCCCGCTGATCCCCGTCGGCGGTGTCGACGTCGAGGCCGCCCACGCCTACCTCGCCGCCGGCGCGCTCGCCGTGGGCGTCGGCTCGCCGCTGGTCGGCGACGCCGCGTCCGGTGGCTCGCTCGAACTCCTGCGCAAGCGCGCGACCGCGTTCATCGAGTCCGTCGCGGCGGGGCGCGCCCCGTGACCGACGTCCTGACGTTCGGGGAGGCGATGGCCAACCTGCGCGGCCAGGGCGCGCTACGTCTCGGCGGCACGTTCCGGCTCACCGTCGCAGGCGCGGAGTCCAACGTCGCGATCGGGCTGGCGAGGCTCGGCCACTCCGTGCGCTGGGCGGGCCGGGTCGGCGACGACGAGACCGGGGCGCTGGTCACCCGCACGTTGCGCGCCGAGGCGGTCGACACCGCCTTCGTGACCACCGATCCTGACGCGCCGACCGGCCTGATGCTCCTGGAGCACCGCACCGCCGACCTGGTGCGGGTGGACTACTACCGCAGCAACTCCGCCGGCTCCCGCCTCGCGCCGGTCGCGATCGCGCCGGCACTGGCGGAGCACACCGCGATCCTGCACGTCACCGGCATCACCGTCGCTCTGTCGTCCACTGCCGCCGACGCGGTACGGCACGCGGTCGAGCACGCCCACGCACACGGCTGGACGGTCTGCCTCGACGTCAACCACCGCAGCCGGCTGTGGTCGCGCGACGACGCCGCCAAGGCCCTGCGTCCGCTGCTGCCGTACGTCGACGTGCTCGTGGCGTCGGCCGACGAGCTGTCGATCGTGACCGACGCCGCAGAAGCCGCCGCCGACCTGCTCGCGGGCGGCGCACGGGAGGTCGTCGTCACCCGCGGCGGCGACGGCGCCGAGGTCGTCACGTCCGCCGGCACCGTCACCCGCCCGGCCGCGAAGGTCACTGCCGTCGACCCCGTCGGCGCAGGCGACGCGTTCGTCACCGGCTACCTGTCCGCGACACTCGACGGCCTCGCCGTCGACGAACGCCTCGACCGGGGCATCGCCGTCGCCGGCTTCGCGGTGTCGACGTACGGCGACTGGGAGGGACTGCCGACGCGGGCGGAGCTCGCCCTCGCCGGCCACCGCGACGGCACCGTCAGGTAGCAGCGACCGCGCGGCGCCTCGCCGGAGACTCCGGGAGTCCGGTCGCGATCGTCTGGCACTTCCAGCTCGCCGACCGACCCCGGACGCGGTCAGGGCACCCCACCTCGGCGGGGTGCCCTGACACGTTCGAACGGATCGGCTGCGGCGTGACTACTTCGCGGTCAGCCAGCTGTCGGTCAGTTTCTTGTTGTCCTCGATCCAGGCCTTGACGGCGACGTCCTTGTTCTTCACGCCCTCCTCCTGGATCTTGTTCTCCAGCTCCTGGAGCTGGTCGGGCGTCAGCTTGAAGTTCTTCATCCAGCCCTCGGCCTCGGCGTTGTTCTTGCTGAAGTCCTTCGACGTGATCGTGTGGATCTTGTCGGGCTCGCCCCACGCCTTCTTCGGGTCGTCGAGGTACTTGATGTCGTACTTCGAGAACGCCCAGTGCGGACGCCACATCGTGACGACGATCGGCTTCTTGGCCTGGTACGCCTTGTCGAGCGACGCGAGCATGGCCGGGGTGCTGCTCTGCGTGACGCGGAGCTTGCCGTCCATGCCGTACTGGGGCACGACCTCGTCCTTCAGGATCTTCATCATGCCGGCGGACGGCTCGATGCCGGTGATCTTGCCGTCGAACTCGTCGGCGTGGTCCTTCAGCTCGGCGAGCGAGTCGACCTTGACGTAGCTGGGGACGGCGAGGCCGAGGTCGGCCGGCTCGTACCAGACGCCGATGTCGTTGACCTTCTCGCCGTACTGCTTCCAGTAGTCCGCGTGGGTGCCGGGGAGCCAGGCGTCCATGAAGACGTCGAGACTGCCGCTCGCCACGCCGGAGAACAGCGGCGCGGCCTCGAGCTGCTTGGTGTTGACCTTGTAGCCCTTGGCCTCGAGCAGTTGCTTCCACAGCTCGGTGACGGCGATGTTCTCGTCCCAGGCGATGAAGCCAAGGGTGACCTCCTTGGCACCCTTGTCGTCGCCGCCCCCGCCGCTGAAGCCTTCGTCGTCACCGTTGTTCGCACACGCCGCCATGGTGAGCGTCATCGCGGCTGCCGCGACGACGGCGGTGGCTGTGCGCCACACTCTTCCGAATCGCACTGTTGTCCCTTCCCTGGAACTCGCCTGACGCCCGCGACGACGGATCATGATCCGCCTCCTACAGGCACGGGCCTCTTCTGCTTCTCACTCTCGATCGCGTCTTCCTCGGCCGCGGGCCGCTGGTCCACGCGCTGCCTCTTCTTGCCCCGCCGCTGCGTCAGCCGGCTCACGCCTGCCGTGAGACGGTCGAGGTAGATCGCGAGGATCACGACGGCGATACCACCCTCGAACCCACCGGCGATGTCGAGGCTCTGCGTGCTGCCGACGACCACCTCACCGAGGCCCTCGCCGCCGACCATCCCGGCGATGACGACCATCGACAGCGCCAGCATGATGACCTGGTTGACGCCGGCCATGATGGACGGCATCGCCAGGGGGATCTGGACCTCGCGGAGCACCTGCCCCGGTGTGGACCCGAACGCGCGCGCGGCCTCGACCACCTCGCGGTCGACCTGCCTGATGCCCAGCTCGGTCAGCCGCACGGCCGGCGGGATCGCGAACACGCTCGTCGCGACGATGCCGGAGGGCACCCCGATGTCGAAGAAGAACACCGCGGGCAGCAGGTAGACGAAGACGGGCAACGTCTGCATGAAGTCGAGGATCGGGCGCACGATGACGCTCGTCGCCTGGACCCGGGCCGCCCAGATGCCGACGGGCACGCCCACGACGATCGCGAAGACACCGGCGACGATGACGGCGGACAGGGTCTGGAGCGACGCGCGCCACAGCTCCATGCCGTCGACGAGCAGGAACGCGAGCACCGTGAAGATCGGCAGCCCGGGCCTGCGCGTGACCAGGACGGCGAGCGCCGCCAGGATGGCGATCAGCAGGTACGGGTGCGGCGCCGCCAGCACCTGGTACACGAGGTTGGCGAGGGCCAGCAGGAACTGTGCGATCGCGTCGAAGACGACACTGAGGTGCAGGCGCAGAAAGTCGATGACCGCCTCGATGGCGGTACCGATGGGAAGCCGTGGCGTGTCAGGCATTGCCACTCACCTTCTCCGGCTCCTCGTCCACGTCGGTCTCGTCGCTCCCGGCGGTCGCGTTCCCGTCGTCGGACTCCGCCGATATCGCGGACAGCACGGCGGCACGCGGCACGACGCCGATGAGCCGTCCGTCGCCGTCGAGCACGCCCATCGGGACGGCGTGGTGCCCGGTGAGATGCGCGAAGTCGCTGATGGCGGTGTCCTCGGTGACCGTCTCGTAGTCGTCGTCGTCGAGGACGGAGCGGAGGTCGCGCCTGCCGGCCCCCGCGAGCGCCGCGTCCTTGGCGACGCCTACCACCCGCCGCTCTCCGTCGACGACGTACACGCCGGACGCCTCGATGCCCTCGAGCTTGTGGAGCACCTGGCGCGGCTCCTCTCCGACGTCGACGACGAGGAGCGGCTCGCGCATGATGACGCCCGCGGTCAGTACCCGCGTGCGGTCGACGTCGGACACGAACTCGCGCACGTACTCGGTCGCCGGGTCGGCGATGATCTCCGGCCCGGTGCCGAGCTGGACGATGCCGCCGTCCTTCATCACCATGATGCGGTCACCGATGCGCATCGCCTCGTTCAGGTCGTGCGTGACGAACAGCACCGTCTTCCTGAACTGCTCCTGCAGCTCGAGCAGGAGATCCTGCATGTCCCGACGGATGAGCGGGTCGAGCGCGCTGAACGGCTCGTCCATCAGCAGGATGTCGGCGTCCGTCGCCAGCGCGCGGGCCAGCCCGACGCGCTGCTGTTGGCCTCCCGACAGCTCGCTGGGGTAGGCGTCGAGACGGTGGCCGAGCCCCACGCGTTCGAGCGCCTGACGCGCCTTCGCCGCACGCTCGGACGGTGCCACCCCGCGGGTCTTCAGCCCGTACGCGACGTTGTCGCCGATCGACCGGTGCGGGAACAGGGCGAAGTGCTGGAAGACCATGCTGACGCGCTTGTTGCGCAGCGCGCGCAGCGCGCTGTCGTTCATCGTGACGACGTCGGTGCCGTCGACGAGCACCGAACCGACCGTCGGGTCGATCAGCCGGTTGACCATGCGGATGAGCGTCGACTTGCCCGACCCGGACAGGCCCATGATGACGAACAGCTCACCGCGCTCGACGGAGAACGACACGTCGTCGACCGCGAACACCCCGCCCGCGCCGATCAGGCTCCGCCGGTCACCGCGCCCGGAGGTAAGTGCCTGGACGGCCGTCCGCTCCGGCAGTCCGAAGACCTTCGTGACGCCTCGCGCCTCGATCACATGCCCTCCCTCGACCCGCTCTCGTCAGCGACGTTGCGCAATACGCAACCTGGTGGGCGTTTCGCAACAGCATGCCACGTATGACGACCTCGTCAACCGGCCCGCAGATGCGCCGTCACCGTTCGGACGAGGCCGACACCAGTCGTGACGACCGGAGACTCACCGTATCGAGGTCCGGGCAACGCCCGCACATCGAGGAGGACACAGCGCAGTCACGCCGCTCACGAGCCCTGGTCAGTTGTCAGTCATCCATCGCCGCTGGTACGGCGACCTCGTCGTGGTGTCGGTCGCCTCGCGGCCGCAACCCGTGAGGGGCACCCTCACCGTGTCGGGGCACGGTGAGGGTGCCGTTCACGGGTGCGCTGCGAGGATCGTCGGCGGAGCTTCACCTCACCGACGTGGCGGGCGGCGAGCCTACTGACGACTACCCGCGACACGTCGTCGGCCGGCTACACGTTGAACTTGAAGTCCACCACGTCGCCGTCGCGCATGACGTAGTCCTTGCCCTCCATGCGCACCTTGCCGCGGGATCGCGCCTCGGCCATCGAGCCGGTGTCGACGAGGTCGTCGTACGAGACGATCTCGGCCTTGATGAAGCCGCGCTGGAAGTCGCTGTGGATGACGCCGGCGGCCTCGGGTGCGGTGGCGCCCTTGCGGATGGTCCAGGCGCGCGACTCCTTCGGGCCGGCCGTGAGGTAGGTCTGCAGCCCGAGCGTCTCGAAGCCCACGCGCGCGAGGATCGCGAGACTCGACTCCTCCTGGCCGACCGACCGCAACAGCTCGAGCGCCTCCTCCTCCGACAGCTCGGTCAGCTCGTGCTCGAGCTTGGCGTCGAGGAAGACGGCCTCCGCGGGCGTGACGAGCGCGCGCAGCTCGTCCTTGAGTGCCTCGTTGCCCATCTCGTCGTCGTCGACGTTGAAGACGTAGAGGAACGGCTTCGCCGTCAGCAGGTGCAGGTCGCGCAGCGGCTCGCGGTCGATGCCGGCGCCGAAGACGGTCTGGCCGGAGTCGAGCACCTCACGCGCCTGCCGAACGGCGTCGACGACGGGCGCGAGGTCCTTCTTCAGCCGCGACTCCTTCTCCAGCCGCGGCAACGCCTTCTCGATGGTCTGCAGGTCGGCGAGCACCAGCTCGGTGTTGATCGTCTCGATGTCGTCCTTCGGGCTGACCCTGCCGTCGACGTGGACGACGTCGGCGTCGTCGAACACCCGGATGACCTGGCAGACGGCGTCGGACTCGCGGATGTGCGACAGGAACTGGTTGCCGAGGCCCTGGCCCTCCGACGCGCCGCGCACGAGCCCGGCGATGTCGACGAAGCTGACCGACGCGGGGATCACCTTGGCGGAGTCGAACATCGTCGCGAGCACGGGCAGCCGCGTGTCGGGAACCCCCACCACGCCGACGTTCGGCTCGATGGTGGCGAACGGGTAGTTCGCGGCGAGGACGTCGCCCTTGGTCAGCGCGTTGAAGACCGTGGACTTGCCGACGTTGGGCAGGCCGACGATGCCGATGGTGAGACTCACCCCCTTAACCTAACGCCCACCCAGTTGTCCACATTCGGCGCGTTGCGGGCCATGACGTCGGTGGCGGCTGTCACGATCATGGGCATGGGCGTGATCACAGTCGTACTCCTCGTCACCGGGCTGCTCGTCGGCGCCGGTGCCGGCGCGGCGATCGGTGTGCTGCTCTCCCGGAGCAGGGACGCCTCGCTGCGCGGCGAGCGCGACTCCCTCGTCGTCGAGCGCGACCGGCTGCGCGCCGACGTCGAGCGTGCGTCCGCAGCCCTGCGACAGGCGGAGAACGAGGCGGCGGGCCTGCGGGCGACGGTCGACACCGAGCGCCGCGCCGCGGCCGAGCGCGCCGCCCTCGTCGAGCGCACCATGACCGAACGGTTCACTGCCCTGTCGTCCGCCGCGCTCGCGCAGAGCAACGAGCAGTTCCTCCGGCTCGCCGACGAACGGTTCAAGGAGGCGCAGACCAAGGCCACCGGCGAGCTCGACCAGCGGCGCCAGGCGGTCGAGCACATGGTGGCGCCGCTGAAGGACACGCTCGCCAAGGTCGAGGCGCAGCTGCGCGAGCTCGAGCAGGCACGCGTCGCCGCGTATCACTCACTCACCGAGCAGGTCGGCCTCGTCCGGCAGACCGGCGAGCACCTGCGGCACGAGACCGCGTCACTCGCCAACGCCCTGCGTGCGCCCCAGGTCCGCGGCCGGTGGGGCGAGCTGCAGCTCGAGCGGATCGTCGAGCTGGCCGGCATGTCCGAGCAGTGCGACTTCACCAGGCAGGGCACCGTCGACACCGACGACGGCCAGCGGCGACCCGACCTCGTCGTCCATCTCGCCGGTGGCAAGAGCGTCGTCGTCGACTCCAAGGTGCCGCTGTCGTCCTACCTCGAGGCCGTCGAGAGCACCGACGAGACCCGTCGCAGGGGCCACCTGGGTGCCCACGCGCGCAACCTCCGCCGCCACGTCGACCAGCTCGCCGCCAAGGAGTACTGGGCGGCGTTCAGCCCCGCACCGGAGTTCGTCGTGCTGTTCGTGCCCGGCGAGGCGTTCCTCGCCCCGGCACTCGAGCACGACCCCCAGCTCCTCGAGCACGCGATGAGCAGGCACGTCGTGATCGCGACCCCCACGACACTCATGTCCATGCTGCGCACCGTGGCGTACGCCTGGCAGCAGGCGGCCCTCACCGACAACGCCCGCGAGGTCTTCGACCTCGGGCGCCAGCTGTACGACCGCCTCGGCAAGCTCGGCGACCGCGTCGACGGGCTCGGCAAGGCGATCACACGCGTGGTGTCGGCGTACAACGGCACGGTCGCCTCCCTCGAGACCCGCGTGCTCGTCAGCGCGCGCCGCATGCGCGACCTCCAGCTGGTCGAGGGCGACCTCCCCACGCCCCGTCCCGTAGAGGAGACCCCGCGGGCGCCGAGCACCGCCGAGCTCGTCGAGTCCGCGGGCGAGGCGCGGCAGATCCGCCTGCTCTACGCCTCCGACCCGACCGAGGAGGACGGCGAACCCGTCGACGAGCGCTACGGCGTGACGCCCGAGACGGCTCGCGACCGCAAGGACCGGCCCGCCGCGCGCTGACCCTGCGATACTGCTCGCCGACACGTGTCGAGAAGGGGGCCCTGATGTTCGCGCAGACGCGCACCTTCGAGGATGCACCCTCCCAGCCGTCCGGCGGCGGCATCCCCTGGTACGCCGCGGTGATCACCGTCGTGGTCCTCGGTCTCGCCGCGTCGATCATCGACTGGGTCATCGGCGAGGGCGTCGGCGTCGCGACGGGCATCGCGTTCCTGATCGGCTGCGTGGTCCTCGGCGGACGCGTGCGCATCGAGCACATCGTCGTCGGGTTCGTCGCCGCACCGGTCTGCTTCGCGGCGATCGTCGCGATCTCGGGCGCGATCCAGATGTTCGGCGACGACAGGTTCGGCACCGCGTTCCGCGTCTTCTGGACCTACGCGCTGATCTCCGGCGCCCCGTGGCTGTTCACGGGCACCGCGATCTCGGTGCTGCTCGCGTTCGCGCGGGTGGTGAGGTGGCGGCGCGGACAACGGTAGTCTCTGACCGACGACCTACGTACGGGAGAGCGCCGTGAACAGCGAGGACCACCGCAAGCAAGGCAAGCAGGTCGCCGACGCCTTCGTCGAGGGCATCGGCGAGATCCGTGACGGCATCACCGAGCAGACCGCCAAGCACGAGGACACCATCAAGGACAAGCTCGGCAAGGTCACGAGCTTCCTCGACGAGAAGACCGGCCGCCGCTACTCGGACAAGCTCGGCAAGGCCAACGAGCGCCTCGCCGACGGGGTGGGCAAGGTCGCCGACCAGGGCCGCGCCCAGCGCAAGCCCACCGGTGACGACCCGGCGACCGAGGAGCCCGACGACCCGAGCGCCCCACCCCGCGCCTAGCGGGAGGGCGTGAGTCAGGAGGCCGACTGCCTGCGGCGCTCGCGCAGCTCTCTGGGCAGTGCGAACAGGGTGGACTCGTCGGGAGCGTCGACCTGCTCGACGTCGGCGAAGTCGTGCCGCGCGAGCCAGCCGAGCACCTCGTCGACCAGGATCTCGGGCACGGACGCGCCGCTGGTCACGCCCACGGTCTCGATGCCGTCGAGCCACGCCTCGTCGATCTCGTCGGCGGTGTCGACGAGGTAGGCGGTGCGTGCCCCGTACGAGAGCCCGACCTCCACGAGGCGGACCGAGTTGGACGAGTTGCGCGACCCGACCACGAGGAGCAGGTCGCACTGCTCGGCGATGGTCTTCACGGCGTTCTGGCGGTTCTGGGTGGCGTAGCAGATGTCGTCGCTCGGCGGGTCGCTGAGTTGTGGGAACCGCTCCCGCAGTGCGCGGACCGTCTCGTTGGTCTCGTCGACCGACAGCGTGGTCTGGGACAGCCAGACGAGATTGTCGGGGTCGCGGACCTCCACGGTGCGCGCCTGCTCGGGCCCGTCGACGAGCACGACGTCGTCGGGTGCCTCGCCCGCGGTGCCCTCGACCTCCTCGTGGCCCTCGTGGCCGATGAGCAGGATCTGGCGGTCCTCGCGGGCGAAGCGCTTCGCCTCGTTGTGCACCTTCGTCACCAGTGGGCAGGTCGCGTCGATGGTGCGCAGCTCGCGCTGCGCGGCGCCCGCGTGCACGCTCGGGGCGACGCCGTGGGCGGAGAACACCACGAGCTCGCCCTCGGGCACCTCGTCGACCTCCTCCACGAAGATCGCCCCGCGCTCCTCGAGCGTCTTGACCACGTGGGTGTTGTGCACGATCTGCTTGCGGACGTAGACCGGTCGGCCGTACTTCTCGAGCGCGCGCTCGACGGTGACGACCGCGCGGTCGACACCCGCGCAGTAGCCACGCGGCTTCGCGAGCAGGACACGGCGCGTCACGAGCTGCCCTCCGAAGTGAGCATCGCAGCGGTTCGAAGTAGGGGCCGACACCACGCGCCCGCCGAGCGAGGAGCGGAGCGGAGGAGGGCGGCGGGAAACGCAGGCATATGTCCACCCTACGGGCAACTGTGGAGGACCGGTGGGGCCGTCGGCGTCGCCGCGTAGGCTCGCGTGCGCAATGGAACGCGCGAGTCGGATGGACACCACACCCGAGCGCCCGGTGCCCGTCCGCACCGTGGCGCAGCTCATCGCGCAGTGGGTCGGTCGGCTGGGGCGGGTCTGGGTCGACGGCCAGCTCACCGACGTCTCACGCCGCCCGGGCGCCGCGACCGTGTTCCTGACCCTGCGCGACCCCGTCGCCCAGGTGTCACTCCCGGTCACCTGCGCGCGGCAGCTGTTCGACTCGATCCGGCCACCGCTCGTCGACGGCGCCCGCGTCGTCGTCCACGCGAAGCCGGAGATGTACGTCGCGCGCGGGCGGCTGTCGCTTGTCGCGACCGACATCCGCCCGGTCGGGGTCGGCGAGCTGCTCGCCCGCATCGAGCGGCTGCGCCAGCTGCTCGCCACCGAGGGCCTGTTCGCGGCCGAGCGCAAGCGCAGGCCGCCTTTCCTGCCCGAGCGCGTCGGCCTGATCTGCGGACGCGACTCCGCGGCCGAGCGCGACGTCCGCGAGAACGCGCGCCGCCGCTGGCCCGCGGTGCGGTTCCGGGTCGAGCAGGTCGCCGTGCAGGGGCTCCACGCCGCGATCGAGGTCGCCGAGGCCGTCCGCAGGCTCGACGCCGACGACTCGGTCGACGTGATCATCGTCACCCGCGGCGGCGGCTCGCTCGAGGATCTGCTGCCGTTCTCCGACGAGGGCCTGCTCCGCGCGGTCGCCGCGTGCCGCACGCCGGTCGTCAGCGCCGTCGGTCACGAACAGGACGCCCCGCTGCTCGACCTCGTCGCCGACATCCGCGCGTCCACGCCGACCGACGCGGCGAAGCGCGTCGTCCCCGACGTCGGCGAGCAGGTCGCGCTGATCCGGCAGCTGCGCGACCGCGGCCGGCGGCACCTGACCGGCTGGCTGCGCCGGGAGCACGCGGCGCTGGTCGCACTGCGCTCGCGGCCGGCGCTGTCCGACCCGCCGCGCGAGCTCGACCGCCGCGAGCTCGACGTCCTCGCCATGCGCGACCGGGCCAGGCGCTCGCTCACCCACCGGCTCGACCGCGCCGCCGACGACGTCCGCCACGTGCGCGCCAGGGTCGTCGCGCTCTCCCCCGCCGCGACCCTGCAACGCGGCTACGCGGTCGTGCAGCACGACGGACACGTGGTCGGCTCGGCCGGCGACCTGCACCCCGGCGCGGCCGTGTCCGTCCGACTGGTCGACGGCAGGTTCGGCGCCCAGGTGACCGACGTAGAGACGGAGTGACCGTGACCGACCGTCCCGCGATCAGCTACGAGCACGCCCGCGCCGAGCTCGCCGAGGTGGTGCAGCGGCTCGAGGCCGGCGGCACCACGCTCGAGGAGTCGCTGACGCTCTGGGAGCGCGGCGAGGAGCTCGCCGGCATCTGTCAGGACTGGCTCGACGGCGCCCGCATCCGCCTCCAGCAGGCGATGGAGGCCACCAACACCACCGACACCGACACCGACACCGACCGCGAGTCGTAGCACGCACTCCACCCAGCGAACATGGACTTCACCTCGTCCCGGCACGAGGTGAAGTCCCCGTTTGATCACGTTAACGTGATCAACGGGAGACCGACCGGCCGCATACGTAGGGCTTGCATCTGCTAGCGCTCGGCGCGGTATTGTCTTGCACATGCCGGAGTATCAGGTGGGTCGCGCCGCTCAGCTGGTCGGCGTCAGCCCCGACACGTTCCGCCGGTGGATCGACGCGGGCCGGCTGCCCTGCGGACGCGACGCCAAGGGCCGGCGGGTCGTCGACTCGGCCGACCTCGCGGCCTTCGCCGCCGATATCGGGGAGTCCGGCGAGCACCCGCTGGCCCGGCCGCGCACGTCGGCGCGCAACACCTTCCCCGGCCTGGTCACCCGGGTGGTGCGCGGCGACGTCATGTCGCAGGTCGAGGTGCAGTCGGGTCCCCACCGGGTCGTCTCGCTCCTCAGCACCGAGGCCGTCGACGAGCTGGGCCTCGCGCCCGGCGTCGAGGTCGTCGCCTGCGTCAAGGCCACCAACGTCACCATGGAGGTTCCCCGATGACCCGGTCTTCCCTCGCCCGCACGTTCGGCGCCGTGCTCGCGCTCCTCGCGCTGCTCGTCCCGGTCGCCGGCTGCGGTGGGGACGAGGGCTCGCCCGCCGGCGAGAAGACGACGGTGACCGTGCTCGCCGCGGCGTCGCTGACCGACGCGTTCGGCGACGTGCGCACGGCGTACGCGGCGGAGGCACCCGATGTCACCCTCCGGTTCTCGTTCGCCGGCTCGCAGGAGCTCGCCGCCCAGGTCCGCGCGGGCTCGCCCGCCGACGTCATCGCGACGGCCGACGAGAAGACGATGAACGGCCTCACCGACCACGTCAGCGACCCGCGGCCCTTCGTCACCAACCGTCTCGCGATCGTCGTCGGCAAGGGCAACCCGGAGAAGATCGCGACGCTCGCCGACCTCGCGAAGCCGGAGCTCAAGGTCGTCCTCGCCGGTCCCACCGTGCCGGCCGGACGGTACGCCCGACAGATCCTGAAGAAGGCGGACGTGACGGTGAAGCCGAAGAGCGAGGCCACCGACGTCCGCCAGGTCATCACCCCCGTCCGGCTCGGTGAGGCCGACGCCGGCATCGTCTACGTCACCGACATCACCGCCGCCGGCGCCGAGGTCGAGGCCGTCGCGATCCCCACCGAGCAGAACCTCGTCGCGACCTACCCGGTCGCCACCGTCAAGGACAGCAAGAACGCCGACGCGGCGAAGGCGTTCACCACGTGGCTGCACGGTGCCGACGCGAAGACGATCTTCGACAAGAACGGCTTCGGTGACCCGACCGAGTCCTGAGACGAGGGCGGGTCGGCCGCCGATCGCCCGGCGGCCGCGCCCACCCGTCCTGCTCGTCGTGCCCGCGGTCGGCGCGGTGCTGTTCGTCGGCCTCCCCCTCGTCGGCCTGCTCGCCAAGACCCCGTGGGGGTCGCTCGGCGAGCAGCTGTCCTCGCCGGACGTCCTGTCGGCGCTGTGGCTGTCGGTCGAGTGCTCGCTCGGCGCACTCCTGCTGAGCCTCGTCCTCGGCGTCCCGCTCGCCTTCCTGCTGGCCCGCACCGACTTCCGCGGCAAGGCGGTCGTCCGCGCACTCGTGACGCTGCCGCTCGTCCTGCCTCCGGTCGCCGGCGGCGTGGCGCTGCTGCTGGCGTTCGGCCGGCGCGGGCTGGCCGGCGACCTGCTCGCCGCCGTCGACGTCTCACTGCCGTTCACGAAGGCCGGCGTGATACTCGCCGAGGCGTTCGTCGCCATGCCGTTCCTCGTCCTCTCCGTCGAGGGCGCGCTCGCGGGACTCGACCCGGAGCACGAGGACGTCGCGTCGACGCTCGGCGCGCGGCCGCTGCGGGTCTTCTTCACCGTCACCGTGCCGCTCGTCGGCCCCGGCATCGCCGCCGGCGCGGCGCTCGCCTGGGCACGAGCGCTCGGCGAGTTCGGCGCGACGATCACGTTCGCCGGCAACTTCCCCGGCACGACGCAGACCCTGCCGCTCGCCGTGTACGTCCTGCTGCAGGACGAGCCCGACGCCGCGATCTCGCTGAGCCTGCTGCTCCTCACGGTCTCGCTCGCCGTCCTGATCCTGCTCCGCAACAGGTGGCTGGGGCGGGTCGCATGATGACGACAGCGCAGGAGCTCGACGAGCGCGCCGGAGGCGTGGGAGGAGGCGGGCGCGCATGAGGACGACAGCGCACCTCGACGCCGCGGTCCGCGCGGGCCCGCTCGACCTCACGCTCACGGCCGAGCGCGGGGAGACCACGGCACTGCTCGGCCCGAACGGCGCGGGGAAGTCGACCCTGCTGCGCGTGCTTGCCGGTCTCGTCCGGCTCGAGGAGGGCTGGGTCAGGGTCGGCGGCCACGACGTGTCCCGGCTGCCCGCGCACGCGCGCCGGGTCGGGCTCGTCCCGCAGCGCCACGCGCTGCTGCCCCATCTCAGCGTCCGCGCGAACGTGGCGTACGGGCTGCGCGCCCGCGGCGTCGGCCGGGCGGAGACACGCCGGCGTGCCGCCGAGTGGGTCGAGCGGCTCGGCCTCACCCCGCTGGCGGACCGGCGCCCGCGGACACTGTCCGGCGGCCAGTCGCAACGAGTCGCGCTCGCCCGTGCCCTCGCCACGGAACCCGACCTGCTGCTGCTCGACGAGCCGCTCGCCGCCGTCGACGCCACCGCCGCGGTCGACCTGCGCCGCACCCTGCGCACCCACCTCGCGACGTTCGAGGGCACCTGCCTGCTCGTCACCCACGACCCCGTCGAGGCGGTGACGCTCGCGGACCGCCTCGTCGTGCTGGAGGACGGCGTCACGGTGCAGGACGGCACGCCTGGCGAGGTGCTCCAGGCGCCGCGTTCGCCGTGGGTGGCGCGGATGCTGGGCATGAACGCGTACGAGGGGATGGTCGCGGACGGCGTTGTCCGGCTCGACGAGGGCGGCACGCTCGTGGCCGCGGACCTGCCCGCAGCCGGCACGCGTGTGCTCGCGACCGTCATCCCCGAGGCGGCCGCGCTCTACCCGGCACGTCCCGACGGCAGCCCGCGCAACACCTGGCAGGGCACGGTCGGCGAGGTCTCCGGCGTCGGCGGCCGGGTCCGCGTGCACGTGCTCGGCTCCCCCGACCTCGTGGCCGAGGTCACCCCGGCGGCCGCGGCCACGCTGCGTCTCACGTCCGGCGCCCGGGTGTGGGTCAGCGTCAAGGCGACCGAGGTCAGGCTGACCGGTCTATAGGGTGAGGGCATTCGACCCTGGAGGCGAGGGAGCCATCATGACCGGAGCGCACCCGGAGTCCACCACCCCCGACGAGCTCGCGACCGCGGTGGCCGCCCCCGACCGCAACCTGGCGATGGAGCTCGTCCGGGTCACCGAGGCCGCGGCCATGTCCGCGGGCCGCTGGGTCGGCCGCGGCGACAAGAACGGCGCCGACGGCGCCGCCGTCAACGCCATGCGCCAGCTCATCGGCACCGTGTCGATGAACGGCGTCGTCGTGATCGGCGAGGGCGAGAAGGACCACGCGCCGATGCTCTTCAACGGCGAGGAGGTCGGCGACGGCACCGGTCCCGGCTGCGACGTGGCCGTCGACCCGATCGACGGCACCCGTCTCACCGCCATGGCGATGAGCAACGCGCTCTCGGTCATCGCCGTCTCCGAGCGCGGCTCGATGTACGACCCTTCCGCGGTGTTCTACATGGACAAGCTCGTCGCCGGTCCTGACGCGGCCGACGTCGTCGACATCGGCGCACCGGTACGCCACAACGTCCAGGCGGTCGCGAAGGCCAAGGGCGGCACCGCCGAGGACGTCACGGTCGTCGTCCTCGACCGGCCGCGACACGAGGACCTCGTCAAGGAGATCCGCGCCACCGGCGCCCGCATCAAGTTCATCACCGACGGCGACGTCGCGGGCTCCATCATGGTCGTGCGTCCCGAGACCGGCGTCGACCTGCTGCTCGGCGTGGGCGGCACCCCCGAGGGCATCATCTCGGCCGCCGCGATCGCCTGCCTCGGCGGCGTCATCCAGGGCAAGCTCTGGCCCCGCGACGACGACGAACGCCGGCACGCGCTCGACGCGGGCCTCGACCTCGACCAGGTGCTGACGACCGAGCAGCTCGTCGCGTCCGACGACGTGTTCTTCGCGGCGACCGGCATCACCGACGGCGAGCTGCTGCAGGGTGTGCGGTACCCGCCGGGCGGCGCGACCACGCACTCGCTCGTGATGCGCTCGCGCAGCGGCACGGTCCGGCTGGTCGAGAGCCAGCACCGCCTCACCAAGCTGCGCGCGTACAGCGCGATCGACTTCGAACGCGCACGCTGAGGGCGGCGCCGTGCCCCTGGGACATCTCGGCGTCAACGTCACCGACCTCGCGCGGGCGAAGGCGTACTACGACGGGTTCATGGCCCTGGTCTCGTACGTCCCGTTCCATACCGGACCCGACCAGCTCTCGTACCTGCCCGCGGACGAGAAGCCGGGCACCTGGGTGTTCTTCCACCCGGCACTCGAGGCGAGCCCGTACTCCCGTCACCGTCCCGGCCTGCAGCACCTGGCGTTCATCGTCAAGACCCGTGCGGCCGTGCACGAGGCGCACCGGTGGGCGGCGGCGCGGGGGTCGGAGATCCTGCACGCGCCCCGCGAGTTCCCCGAGTACCACCCGGGCTACTACGCCGCGTTCTGGCTCGACCCCGACGGCGTCATGCTCGAGGTGGTCTGCCACCGCGACGACGCCTGAGCGACGCTCAGAGGCCGTCGAAGGCGGCGGCGAACCTGAACCGGCCGCGCAGTGCCGGGTCGTACGCCGACAGCGTGCGCACCTGGAAGTGCGAGTCCCAGCCCGGCTCGGGTGGCGTGATGCCGTACTCCGCGGCGGGACGGAAGCCGAAGAGCGGGTAGTAGTCGGTGTGGCCGAGCAGCACCACGAGCGGCTCGCCCAGGGCGTCGGCCGCGCCGAGGACCGCATGCATGAGCGCGTGACCCACGTGCCTGCCCTGATGGGCCGGCAGCACCCCGAGCGGACCGAGCCCGAGCACTGCGGTCGTCCCGATCGCACCGTCGGTGCAGACGACGTGGCCGACCACCGTGTCGTCGCCGGTGACGGCGACGAGGGACAGCTCGGGTCGCCAGCCGGGATCGGCGCGCTGCGCGTCGACCAGGCCGGCCTCGACCGGGACCTCCGCCGGGTTCTCCGGCTTCGCGAACGCCGCGGCGTGCACCGCCCTGATCGCGGCGACGTCCGCCGGAACCTCACGTCTCACGCGCACGGCGCTCACCCTGCCCGCCCCGTGCGGTCGCGGCAACCGGATTACCGGCGCGGCCGAGCCTTCAGCGTGCGTACGGTCACCTGACCGATGCCGAAGGCACGGACCACGACCGTCGACGTGGGCTCCGCGCTCGCCCGCCTCGACCACACCCGGCGCAGCCCGACGAGGCGTCCCCGCTCGACCTCGACCCTGATCCACGGCGGCACGAGCACCTGGAGGAAGCCGCCGAGGCAGACCGCCGTCACCACGGCCGGGTCGGCGGCGAGGACGGCCTCGGTCAGGTCCAGGGTGACCGTGCCGCCGATCGCGTTGGCCGTGTAGTGACCGGGCAGCACCCACCGGCCGGTGCGCCCGCGCCTGCCGAACGTGGCCGTCAGCGGACCGTCGGCGAAGTCGGGGAGCCCGGCCTCGCCCACGGCACCAGGCAGGTCGGCCAGCAGATCGGCGAGGTCGCCGAGGGTGCGCGCGGCGTACGCGCTCTCCATCCGCTCCTGGTGCTCGTCGACGGTGAGCCGACCCTCGCCGTACGCGCCGGACAGGGCGGCGACGACCCCCTCGCGGTCGGCGTCGGACGCGCGCAGGTCACGCCCTGCGTTGCGCCGCCACCGGTTCACGAGGAAACCTTACGACGACGCGCGCCGGCGCCGGCCTGGCAGACTGCAGGCATGACTGCGGATCAGCGCATTCCGATTCCGCGCTTCGTCGACGCCCTGCGCCGTGAGGGCGAGCTGCTCGCTCTCGCCGCGGAGCGCGCGGCGCTCGACGACGAGGTGGCGACCTGCCCCGGCTGGCGGCTGCGCGACCTGTTGCGGCACGTCGGCGGCGTCCATCGATGGGCGACGCACTATGTCGCGCACGGACGCGACACTCGGCTGCCCAAGGAGGAGGACCAGCCCCTGCGGCGCACCTGGCCCGCCGACGACGGCGATGCCGGGGCGCTGGTGCGCTGGTTCCGTGACGGGGTCGACACCCTGACCGACACCCTCGCCGCAGCCGACCCGCACCTCGACTGCTGGCACTTCCTGCCCGCACCGTCGGGCACGGCGTTCTGGGCCCGCCGGCAGTACCACGAGACGACGGTGCACCGCGTCGACGTGGAGCTGGTCAGCGGCGCCGTCACCACCATCGACCCCGACCTCGCGGTCGACGGCATCGACGAGGTGCTGCACGGCATGCTCCCCCACCGCAACCGCCCCCGGGCAGACCCGCCGCTCACGCTCGCGCTGCTGGCGACGGACACCGGCACCGGCTGGCACGTGACCATCGGCGAGGACTCCCTCACGACGAAGGCGGCCACCGCCGACGCGTCGTGCACCGTCCGCGGCACGGCCGACGACCTGTACCTGCTCGTCTGGAACCGCCCCACGGCGCACCCGCTCGCCGTCGAGGGCGACGAGCAAGTCCTCGACCTGTGGCGCGCGAAGGCCACGATCTGAGCGAGGCTAGTGTCGCCCGCCGGAAATTCGTAGGTTAAGTCGGTATGGTGGTGGCATGCCGAGAACTGGGCGTCCGAAGGCGGAGTTGGTGTTGACCGGTGCCGAGCGGGAGCAACTGATCGGCTGGTCTCGGCGGGCGAAGTCC